>CAXTOE010000159.1:0-6567 GCA_964245685.1 uncultured Acetobacteraceae bacterium
CGATCAACGCGATCAGGATGGGTGGAGCCGAGGTTCTGCCCCTGATCGAGGGCGGCAAGGGAGTGTCGGTCTCGACCGGCATCTCGTCGGGCCACTGGGCGGCGGCGGGAGGCACCGGCACCGTCAGCATCGTCAACGCGGACAGCTTCGATGATCGCGGGCAGCCGATCCCGCAGATCTACCACGGCCGCACGCGCCGCGAGCGTCACGAGGAGATGGTGAACTACGCCATCGCCGGCGGTGTGACGCAGGCGCGGGCGGCGCACGACTATGCGGGCGGCCAGGGCCGCATCCACGCCAACATCCTGTGGGAGATGGGTGCCGCCGAGCGCGTCATCACCGGTGTACTGGAAGGTGCTCGCGGGCTGATCAACGGCCTGACCTGCGGCGCTGGCATGCCCTACCGGCTGTCCGACATCGCCGCCCGCTTCAACGTCCACTACTACCCGATCGTCTCCTCGGCGCGCGCCTTCAACGCGCTGTGGAAGCGCGCCTATCACAAGGCGGCGAGCCTGCTGGGCGGCGTCGTGTACGAGGATCCCTGGCTGGCCGGCGGCCATAACGGCCTGTCCAACAGCGAGGATCCAGCACTTCCGCAGGCGCCGCTGGCGCGCGTGCTCGAACTGCGACGCACCATGCGCACCTTCGGCCTCGGTGACACGCCGATCATCATGGCCGGCGGCGTCTGGTGGCTCGAGGAGTGGGAGGACTGGATCGACAATCCCGATCTCGGCCCGATCGCGTTCCAGTTCGGCACCCGCCCGCTGCTCACTCGGGAAAGCCCGATCCCGGAGGCCTGGAAGCAGCAGCTGCTGAGGCTGCAGAAGGGCGACGTGTTCCTCAACAAGTTCAGCCCGACCGGCTTCTACTCGTCGGCGGTGAACAACAGCTTCCTGCGCGACCTGCGCGGCCGGTCCGAGCGTCAGGTGGCGTACTCGACCGAGCCGCTCGGCGAGCACGTGGCGCCGTTCGGCGTGGGCGCGCGCCATCGCGTGGTCTACCTGGCACCGGCCGACTTGGCGCGTACTCGCGACTGGGGCCTGGACGGCTACACCGAGGCGCTGCGCACGCCGGACTCCACGCTGGTGTTCGAGACGCCTGAGCACGCGGCGCAGATCGTCGCCGACCAGATCGCCTGCATGGGCTGCCTCTCGGAGTGCCGTTTCTCCAACTGGAGCGAACAGGGCCCGGAGTACAGCAACGGCCGCAAGTCCGATCCGCGTTCCTTCTGCATCCAGAAGACGCTGCAATCGATCAGCCACGCGGCGCCTGACGATTTCGAGGCTGCCGACAACAACCTGATGTTCGGCGGCGCCAGCGCCTACCGCTTCGCCAGCGACCCGTTCTACTCGAACGGCTTCGTGCCGACGGTCAGCCAGCTGGTCGAGCGTATCCTGACCGGGCGCTGAACCGGCCCTGCAGGCTCAGGCGACCTGTTCCAGCCGGTGCACGACCGGCTCGCGCTTCGCCGTGCGCCCGACGATGGAGAAGAACTCACGCAGGTGCGGCGAGCACATGTGCGCCTCCAGCGCCGCCTCGCTCTCCCAGCTCTCGACGAACACGAACCACGCCGCATCGGCGCGGTCGCGGTGCAGGGTGTAGCCCAGGCAGCCCGGCTCCTGTCGGGTGAGGGCGACGCAGGCATGCGCCGCCTCCTCCAGCACCGCCTGCTGTCCCGGCTCGACCTCGATGAAGGCGACCACTCCGACCTGCTGTGTCATCACCGACCTCACGCTGCCGCGGTGGGCCAGGCATGCCCGAGACCCGTCGTCGCATCAAGACTCCCGCGGCGACGCCGGTTGCGGTCCGCGCCTCCGACCCCTAAACCGCTGCGATCCCGCAGGAGTGCGCTATCGTGACGGCATCGGAAATCGCTCGTGTGCAGGCGTACCTGCGCAGCTTGATCGGCTCGGACCGCATACGCGTCGTCAAGCCGGTACGCGCCGGCCTGTCCGTCGAGGTGGCGGTGGACCAGGAGGTGATCGGCACGCTGCATCGCGACGAGGACGAGGGCGAGATCTCCTACTCGATGCACGTGACCATCCTCGAAGAGGACCTGCCGGCGGCGGCGCCGGTTCCCGGCCGCCGCTGACCGGATCGCGACGCGGCGCGCTCAGCCGCGCTTGCGCCCCGAGCCGCTCTTCTTGCCGCCGCCGCTCTCCTTGTTCACCGTAGCCCAGGCGCGGCGCTCCGCCTCCTCGCGCTCGAGGCCGCGTTTCTCGTAGCCCTGCTCGATGTGGCTCGCCTGTCGCTTCTGCTTGTCGGTGTAGGCATCCTTGCTGCCGCGCGGCATGGCTCCCTCCGGATCGGATGCGACCGGAACGGCCGGGGGTGGTCCGGGTCGGCGCCGCGCGACATCAAGAAGGCGAGATCGTCGGCATCCGCCCGCCGATGCCGCGTTCTCGACGACGAGCGCACGTCTTCACCACGGGAGGATCAACCGATGGGCCTGTTTTCCAAGCCGATCAAGACGCTGGACGACCTGTTCGTCCACACGCTGCAGGACATCTATTACGCCGAGAACCAGATCATCAAGAACCTGCCGACGATGATCGAGAAGGCCAGCAGCCCGGAGCTGCGCGCCGCCTTCCAGACCCACCTGCAGGAGACCGAAGCCCAGGTGACGCGCCTCGAGCAGGTGTTCCAGATGCACGGCCAGCCGGTGAAGGGCGTGACCTGTGCGGCCATGGACGGCATCCTCGCGGAGGCCAAGGAGGTCATCGGCGACTGCGACGACGCGGAGGTCCTCGACGCCGCGATGCTGTCCTCCGCCCAGGCGGTCGAGCATTACGAGATGACCCGCTACGGCACGCTGATCGCCTTCGCCAGGCAGCTCGGCCGCGACGACTGCGCGAGCGTGCTGCAGCAGACCCTGGAGGAGGAGAAGGCGACCGACAGGAAGCTGTCCGCCCTCGCCGAGAGCCGGGTCAACCGGCTGGCGACCTGACCGCGGCGACCTGCGCGCCGCGCGATCATCCGCTCACGGCAGGCAGGCGGCCGCAAACGCGGTGAAGGCGCGAGTGCGGTGGCTGATCGCGTTCTTCTCACCATCCGTCATCTCGGCGAAGCGCAGCGCCTGCCCGTCCGGCTGGAACACCGGATCGTAGCCGTGTCCGCGCTCGCCGCGCGGCGGCCAGCGCAGCACCCCGTCGGTGCGCCCCTCGAAGCTCTCGATCGCGCCGTCCGGCCAGGCCAGGCACAGCACGCAGACGAACCAGGCGGCATCGTCCGAGGGCCGGTCGGACGCGAGCACCGCCTCGTGCACGCGGCGCATCGCGTGGCCGAAATCGCGGTCGGGTCCCGCCCACCGCGCCGAGTAGATGCCGGGCGCGCCGCCCAGGGCGCGGACGCAGAAGCCGGAGTCGTCGGCCAGCGCCGGCAGCCCGGACGCCTGCGCGGCCGCACGCGCCTTCAGCCGCGCATTGCCGACGAAACTGTCCTCGGTCTCCTCCGGCTCGACCAGCCCGAGTGCCGCCGCGCCGACCAGGACGATGCCGCGGCCGTCCAGGAGCAGCTGAAATTCGGCGAGCTTGCCGGCATTGTGGGTGGCCACGACCAGCCGCTCGCCGCGCGCCAGCCGGCGAGCCCCGTCATCGCGGCTCACGCGCCGCCATGTCCGTCGAGCGCCCGCGACAGCGCCTCGCGCTGGGCCTGGAACAGGACGGCGGTGCCGCCTCGCGCGAGGCGCATCAGCTCGTGGAACTGCGCCTCGGAGAACGGCGACTGCTCGGCCGTGCCCTGGATCTCGACGATGCCGCCGGCCTGCGTCAGCACGAAGTTGGCGTCCGCCTCGGCGCCGCTGTCCTCCTCGTAATCGAGGTCGGCGACCGCGCCCGCCGCCATCAGCCCGCAGGAGATCGCCGCCACCTGCCCGGTCAACGGCACCGCGGCGATCACGCGCTGCCGCACCAGCGCGTGCAGCGCCAGGCTCAGCGCCACCCAGGCGCCGGTGATGGAGGCGCAGCGCGTGCCGCCGTCGGCGTTGAGCACGTCGCAGTCGAGCGTCACCGTCATCTCGCCGAGCGCGCGCCGGTCCACCACGGCGCGCAGCGAGCGGCCGATCAGGCGCTGGATTTCCTGGGTGCGGCCGGACTGCTTGCCGCGTGCCGCCTCGCGCGCGCCGCGTGTGTGGGTGGCGCGCGGCAGCATGCCGTACTCGGCGGTGACCCAGCCCAGCGCCTGGCCGCGCAGGAACGGCGGCACCCGCGGCTCCACGCTGGCGGCGCACAGCACCTCGGTGCGCCCCATCCGGATCAGTACCGAGCCCTCGGCATGGTGCGCGAAGCCGGGCTCGATCGAGACGGCGCGGATTTCGTCGGGCGCGCGGCCGGATGGGCGCATGCTATGGTGCTCCGTGGGATGTGGGGGGCTCGGTGTGGCAGGGCATAGCGCGCGGTGCTGCGGCGGGCCAGCGCGCACGTCACGACGGGTGTGGAGATGACCATGGATGTTCGCAACCTGCCGCAGCGGCCCGCCCTGCCGCCCGGGCTCGATCCGCGCTCGGCGGCGATCCTGCGCGAGATCGTTGAGCAGTACGTCGAGACCGGCGATCCGGTCGGCAGCCGCACCCTGTCGCGCCGGCTGCCGCTGCCGCTGTCGCCGGCCACGATACGCAACGTGATGGCCGACCTCACGGATGCCGGCCTGCTGTTCGCGCCGCACACCTCGGCGGGGCGGCTGCCGACCGACAAGGGCCTGCGGCTGTTCGTCGACGGGCTGCTGCAGTTCGGCAGCCTCTCGGAGGATGAGCGCGACACCATCGTGCGCACGCTGGAGGCGCGCGGCCGCTCGCTGCAGGACACGCTGTCGGACGCCTCGGCGATGCTCTCCGGCCTGTCCTCGGCGGCGGGCCTGGTGCTGGCGCCGAAGAGCGAGGGGCTGATCAAGCACATCGAGTTCGTGGCGCTGGGCTCGGGGCGGGCGCTGGTGATCCTGGTCGGGGCCGACGGGCAGGTGGAGAACCGCGTCATCGAGATCCCGGCGGGTCTGCCGCCGTCGGCCCTGGTCGAGGCCGGCAACTACCTCAACGCGCGGCTGTCCGGGCTGTCGCTGGACGAGCTTCGCCGCCACGTCACCGAGGAGATGGCGGCCAACCGCACCGAGCTCGACCATCTCTCCGCCAGCGTGGTCGAGACCGGGCTTGCCACCTGGACCGGGGAGGGCAGGGGCGGCTCGCTGATCGTGCGCGGCCAGGCCCGGCTGCTCGCCGACGTCACCCAGATCGAGCGCATCTCCACCATCCAGATGCTGTTCGACCGGCTGGAGACCCAGGAGACCATGCTGCGTCTGCTGGAGCTGGCCGAGCAGTCCGACGGCGTGCGCATCTTCATCGGCGCAGAGAGCGGCCTGTTCGGGGTCTCCGGGGTCTCGATGGTAGTGGCGCCGGCGCGCAACGAGGCCAACCGCATCGTGGGCGCGATCGGCGTGATCGGGCCGACGCGGCTGAATTACGGCCGGATCATTCCGGTGGTGGACTATACCGCACGGGTGATCGGCCGCCTGCTCGGATAGGTTGCGCGGCGAACCGGCTGGCTCCTATAGAGCAGCGAAGGCGAGGACGACGGAGGCGAGCATGGTGCAACGATTGGGCTGGTCGTGCCGGACGTGTGCGAGCCGGCGCCGGTGGGTCCGCTTCCTGCTCGTCGGCCTCTGCGCGCTGCCGCTGTCGGGATGCGGATTGTTCGCGGCACCCTGCCGCGTCGGCTCGGCAGCGCTCAAGATCGTGCCGGTGGCGGGACAGGTCGCCGCCGCACCCACCGACGCCTGCGCCAACACCATCGACCCGACGCCGACCAAGAGCTGAGGTCGGCGCTTCATCCTCCGGTCTTCATCCATTGTCGGCGAACTCCGGGTACAGCGTCATGCCGCCATCCACGAACAGGGTGGCGCCGACGACGTAGTCCGACAGGTCGGAGGCCAGGAACAGCGCGGCGTCGGCGATGTCCTGGGCCTCGCCGATACGCCGGGATGGGGTCAGGGGGCGCCGCTTGCGCGCGGCGTCTCCCTCGGTCTCGCGCTCGTTGATGGCGGTGCGGATCGCGCCGGGAGCGATGGCGTTGATCCGGATCCGCTTCGGCGCCACCTCCTGCGCCAAGGTGCGCATCATCATCGCCACCCCTCCCTTGGAGGCGGCGTAGTTCACGTGCCCGGCCCAGGGGATCACCTCGTGCACCGAGCTCATGCACAGGATCTTGCCGATCGCGCGGCTGACGCCGCGGTCGCCCTGTCGCTCGAAGCGCCGGATCGCCTCGCGTGCGGTGAGGAACTGGCCGGTCAGGTTGACGTCGATCACCCGCCGCCAGTCGGCCAGCGTCATCTCGGCACTGGGCGCGTCCCTCTGCATGCCGGAGTTGGCGACCACGATGTCGATGCCGCCGAACGCCGCCACGGTCTCGTCGAACAGCCGGATCACCGCGGCCTCGTCCGACACGTCGCCGCCGAGCGCGCGGGCCGAGCCGCCCGCCTGCTCGATCTCCCGGGCCAGCGCCTCCGCCGGTTCCGGCTGGCTGTTGTAGTGGATCGCGACCGCGGCGCCGGCGCGCGCCAGCTCCCTGGCGACCGCGTGGC
>CAXTOE010000160.1:0-6515 GCA_964245685.1 uncultured Acetobacteraceae bacterium
GGACCCAGACCGGGCGTCGCTCCTCCGGCGCCGGCCGCAGGCGCCCGCCGGCGCGCGCCCGCAGCATGGCGTCGAGCGCCTCGATGTGCGGCACCGAGGTGCCGCAGCAGCCGCCCACCAGGTTGAGCCCGTCCTCGACGATGAAGCGCTCGATCCACGACGCCATCTCGGCGGCACCCAGCGGGTAGTGGGTGTGGCCGTCGACCAGCTCCGGCAGGCCGGCATTGGGCTGCACCGAGAGCAACCCCGGCCAGTTCGCCGCCAGCCAGCGCACGTGCTCGGCCATCTCCTGCGGTCCGGTGGCGCAGTTCAGGCCGAGCAGCGGCACGTCGAGTGCGTGTATGGTGGTGGCGGCGGCGGCGATGTCGGGGCCCACCAGCAGCGTGCCGGTGGTCTCGACCGTGACCTGCACGAAGATCGGCGTGTCGGTGCCGGCCTCGGCGCGGGCGAGCTTGGCGCCGTTCACCGCCGCCTTGATCTGCAGCGTGTCCTGGCAGGTCTCGATCAGCAGCGCGTCGACGCCGCCGCTGATCAGGCCGCGGCACTGCTCAGCCAGCCCCGCCTCCAGCGGATCGTAGCCGATATTGCCCAGCGAGGGCAGCTTGGTGCCCGGCCCAATTGATCCGATAACGTAACGGTGACGGCCATCGGAGAAGCTGTCCGCCGCCTCGCGCGCGAGCTCGGCGGCGGTGCGGTTGATCTCCAGCGTGCGGTCGGCGAGGTCGAACTCGGCCAGCGTGATCGGCGAGCCGCCGAAGCTGTTGGTCTCGACCATGTCCGCACCGGCGGCGAAGTAGCCGCGATGGATATCGCGCACCAGCTCCGGACGCGACAGGTTGAGCACCTCCGTGCAGTTCTCGCGGTTCCAGTAGTCGCGCTCGACGTCCAGGGTGAGCATCTGCACGCGCGAGCCCATGCCGCCGTCGCAGAGCAGCACCTGGTCCTGCAGGGCCTGGAGAAGATGGGGTCTGGTCATTCGGCGCGGCCTCGGCATGGTTGCCCGTGTGTGTCGGGTGCCTGTATATCGTGCGTGAGGCTGATCGCGGCAGGTTTTCCTCCGCGCCTCGACGCTTGTCCAGCATCCGGAGCCTGCGCATGACCCACGACGCCCGCATCCCGGTGCGTTTCGTGCGTCGCCCACCGCCCGGCACGCAGGCCGATCAGGTGCTGCTGCTGCCCGAACATCCGGGCTCGCAGGCCGACGGAAGCGACGCCACGGCCGCGGGATGGCTCGCGGTGCTGCGCCTGCCGAGCCCGGGCGTCTTCCATCTGGTCCCTCATCGGCCGTTCTGCAGGTGCTGCGCCGGACGGCCGGCGCAGGCGTCGAAGCTGACTTGGCTGTTCCAGGCTCGCGCACGCGGCGAGATCGGCTTCTTCCGCGGCGTGGTGGCGAACCTGCCGGAGCCGCAGGAAGCGGCGCTGCGCGAGGTCCTGTCGTCGGACCTATTCCTGCGCGGCCACTTCGTGCAAGCAGATTGAAACGACATCCGTACAATATCGCGCGGCCGGTACAGAATATCAAAAAGTAGATGAAGCTGTGCGCGCCGTATCGAAGGCTGCGGCAGAAACTTACAGAAATAGCAGTTCCACTATGCTAAGGGTCCGTTGCATCAAGTTGCCGCGCGAAACGATTGCCATTCCCGTTCGTGACGGGGGCGCTTCGAGTGAGGAAAGCTAGTGGTTCAACCCAACGACAATGCCGGGTTCGCCGGCGCCGGCACAGGCGGCGCGAGCCCGCATCCCGCGCAGGTCGACGGCCGGCTGGCGCGGTTGCGCGCCGTGATGGCGGCGGCGCGCTACCATGGCGCGGAGCTCGATCCGAACGATTTCCGCGGCCCGATCACCGAGGTCACGCCGTCCCCGGCGAGCCTGGTCACCTGGCTCAACGACCAGGGCCTGGTCGCGCGCGCGATGCGCCTGAAGTGGCGCTACCTGGTGCGCATGCACGACACCCCGCCGTTCGCGCTGATGTTCAAGGACGGCTCGGCGGCGCTGCTGGTCGGCACCGATCCCGGCCGCGGCGTGGTCTGGCTGCGCGACCCGATGGGCAGCGACGGCGACACCCCGGTCGCGGTCGACGAGCTGCGTCTGTCGCAGGTCTGGAACGGCGACGTCGTGCTGGTGGCGCGCAGCCGCAACCAGTCCGAGGCGGAGGCGCCGATCAATATCGGCTGGCTCACCCGCATGGTGCTGCGCGAGAAGAAGTCGCTCCGCGACATCTCCATCGCCTCCGTGGTGCTCAGCCTGCTGACCATCTTCCCCGCCCTGATCGTGATGCAGGTGATCGACAAGGTGGTGAACCACCACTCGATGTCGACGCTGGTCTCGATCTCGGCGATCATCATCACCCTGACCTTCTACGAGACGCTGCTCAGCTTCGGCCGGCGCGAGATCGTGCTGGTGCTGTCGACCCGGCTCGACAGCCGCATCGCGCTGGTGGTGTTCGGCCGGCTGCTGTCGCTGCCGCTGGAGTTCTTCGAACGCCAGCAGGCCGGCAACGTGATCGGCAAGGTGTCGTCGATCTACAAGGTGCGCGACTTCATCACCGGCAAGCTGATGAGCACCTTCCTCGACATGTTCAGCCTGATGGTGATCCTGCCGTTCCTGTTCGTGATGAGCACCACGCTGGCCTGGATGACGCTGGCCGCGGCCGGCCTGATCGGCCTGATCGTGGTGATCTTCATCGGCCCGGTGGCACGCCTGGTCGGCCGCGTGATCAACGCCGAGATGCGGCGCGCCAGCATCCTCTACGAGTCCGTCGCCGGCATACGCACGCTCAAGACGCTGGCACTGGAGCCGTCGCGCCGCACCGAGTGGGACGTCGCCACCGCCGACGTGGTGCGCGCCAAGCTCGAGGCCGGGCGGCTGGCGAACTGGCCCTCGACGCTGGCGAGCCCGATCGAGATGTTCATCAGCCGCGGCGTCATCCTGTGCGGCGCCTACCTGCTGCTCACCGGCTCGAGCTCGCTCGGCGCCGGCGGGCTGGTCGCCTTCATGATGCTCGGCGGCCGCGTCGCCCAGCCGCTGGTCAGCCTGGCCAAGCTGCTCGAGGAGTTCACCGACATACGCGCGGCCCTCGGCGAGGCCGGCTCGGTGCTGAACCAGCCGACCGAGACCCGCGCCCTGACCAACGGCATGCGGCCGCGCATCATGGGCGCGCTGTCGTTCCAGGACGTGATGTTCACCTATCCCGGCGCCTCGACCAAGGCGCTCGACGAGGTCAGCTTCGACATCCCCGCCGGCACCATGCTCGGCGTGGTGGGACGCAGCGGCTCGGGCAAGTCGACCCTGACCCGCCTGCTGCAGGGCGTCAGCCGCAACTATACCGGCTTCCTCAAGCTCGACGGTATCGACCTGCGCGAGATCAACCTGACCCACCTGCGCAAGTCGTTCGGCGTGGTGCTGCAGGACAACTTCCTGTTCCGCGGCACCATACGCGACAACATCACCGCCAACCGCCCCGGCCTGACGCTGGAGGACGCGGTGCGCGCCGCCCGCCTCGCCGGCGCCGAGGAGTTCATCGAGCGCATGCCGGGCGGCTACGAGACCTGGATCGAGGAGGGCTCGACCAACATCTCCGGCGGCCAGAAGCAGCGCCTCGCCATCGCCCGCGCAGTGATCACCGACCCCAAGCTGATGATCCTCGACGAGGCCACCTCGGCGCTAGACCCGGAGTCCGAGGCGCTGGTCAACGCCAACCTGAAGCGGATCAGCAAGGGGCGCACGATGGTGATCGTCTCGCACCGGCTGTCGTCGCTGGTCGATTGCGACCAGATCCTGGTGATGGATCGCGGCCGCGTCGAGGACATCGCACCGCACCACGTGCTGCTCGAGCGCTGCGCGATCTATCGCCAGCTCTGGATGCAGCAGACCCGGCACATGAACGCGGAGCGTCAGGCCGGTCCGGCGCCGCTGCTGGCCGAGGGAGACTGAGCCGATGAGCGGCACCGACATCATCCCGGCCGGCGGCCGCGGGCCGTCGCGTCGCGCCAGCCGTCGCGCCGACCGTCGCGTCGACACCGACGACGACATGCCGCAGGAGCTGCTGGAGTTCAACTCGCCGAGTGCGGCGCTGGTGGCGATGCCGCCGCGGCCGATGGCGCAGTACATTCTGTGGGTGATCGCCTCCATGGCGGTGGCGATGATGATCGTGATGGGCGTGTTCCCGCTCGACCGCGTCGTCACCACCCAGGGACAGCTGGTCTCGACCTCGCCGACGCTGCTGGTGCAGCCGCTGGAGACCTCGATCGTCAAGTCGATCGACGTCAAGGAGGGCGACCTCGTCCACAAGGGGCAGGTCCTGGCGCATCTCGACCCGACCATGACCGGAGCGGATGCCACCAACATGCAGCAGCAGTCGCAGTCCTACGGCGCGCAGATCGAGCGTCTGCAGGCCGAAGCCTCGGGGAGCGACTACCGGCCGGACCTCGCCAACCCTGCCTCCACCGCCCAGGCCGCGATCTTCATGCGTCGCCAGGCCGAGTTCAAGGACAAGCTGCTGAACTACACCCAGCAGATCGCCTCGCTGCGCAGCGACACCAACGCCTTCCGCGCTTCGGCGGCGATGTACGCCGGCCGGGTCAGGCTGGCGTCCGACGTGCACAACATGCGCGTGCAGCTGCAGCGCGACCACGTCGGCAGCCGGCTCTCCTCGATCTCCTCGCAGGACGACCTGATGGAGGTGGAGCGCTCGGAGATCACCGCCCGGCAGAGTGCCGCCGGCGCCCAGAACAAGCTCGACGCCATGGTCGCCGAGGAGGCGGGCTTCGTGCAGAACTGGAAGGCGCAGATCTACCAGGACCTGACCGAGGCGCAGCACAAATACTACGAGGCCAAAGGCGACCTCGACAAGGCGACGTTGCGGCAGAGCCTGGTGGTGATGCGCGCGCAGGCCGACGCCGTCGTGCTGACCATCGCCAAGGTCTCGATCGGCTCGGTGCTCAGCCCCGGCAGCCAGTTCATCTCGATGGTGCCGCTCGACGCGCCGCTCGAGATCGAGGCCAAGCTGAAGGGCACGGAATCCGGCTACGTCAAGCTCGGCGATCCGGCGCTGATCAAGTTTGCGACCTTCACCTACACCCAATACGGCGGCGCCGAGGCGACGGTGCGCAACGTCAGCGCCGACAGCTTCACCAAGGACAGCGGCGGCCAGCAGGGGGCGAACGGCGCCACCAACGAGGCCCCGGTGGCCGGCGGCGGCGACACCTTCTACCGCATCAGGCTGCGGGTGGACCGCTACACCCTGCACGGCGTGCCGAACTACTTCCACCCGACGCCCGGCATGCCGGTGGTCGCGGACATCAAGGTCGGCAAGCGCACCATCCTGCGCTACCTGCTGAGCACCGTGCTGCCGGTCGCCACCGAAGGCATGCGCGAGCCCTGATGTCGCCCTCTGGAGGTGCTGCGGCGAGATCCCCATCTCTGCAGCCCCGCACCGCCTCCGTGATCTCGAGGATAGCCCGGCTCCGATGGCCAGTCTCCTAAGTCAGCGTCTGGCCTCGCTTTTCTCGGCGAAGGCGAAGCTCGTCTACGCCTGTAGCCTGATCGAGGCCGGGCAGCCGGGCCGTGCCTTCGGCCCGATCAGTGACGCTTCCGCCGCGGGTATCCCGGAGTCGCAGTTCCGCGTCGGCCGCGCCTACCTGGACGGCGCCGGCGTGCCGATCAGCCGCGAGGAGGGGGCGCGCTGGATGCAGCGCGCCGCCGAAGCCGGCTGGGTCGAGGCGCAGTTCGTGCTCGCCACGCTGCACCTGTTCGGCCTCGGCAACACCGGCGGCGCCAGCGGCACGCTGTTCGCCGCCAGCCCCACCCAGGCCGAGGCCAAGCCCGACTACGAGCAGGCGGCACGCTGGGCGCGCAGCGCCGCGGAGGCCGGCTCGCCGGACGGCCAGGCGCTGTACGGCTACATCCTGACCTCCGGCCCGGAGGCGATGCGCGATCTCGAGCAGGCGGGCCAGTGGTATCGCCGCTCCGCCGACGCCGGCTGCTCGCAGGGCTCGCTCGGCCTCGGCCTGGCGCTGCTGGCGCGAGAGGACGACGCCGACGCCCAGG
This sequence comes from uncultured Acetobacteraceae bacterium, assembly GCA_964245685.1. GTDB lineage: Bacteria > Pseudomonadota > Alphaproteobacteria > Acetobacterales > Acetobacteraceae > Lichenicoccus. The sequence goes on from CAXTOE010000160.1 coordinate 6,049, forward strand.
CCAAGGCGGCGGTGGAGCTGACGCGGGCCGCCGCCGGCGGCCTGGCCACGGCGATATACCTGCTCGGCGTGATGACCGAGCGCGGCGCCGGCGTGAAGCAGGACCTGCAGGCGGCGACCGGCCTGTATCGCCAGGCGGCCGAGAAGGGGGTGCGCTCGGGCCAGGCCCGCTACGGCCTGGCGCTGATGGAGGGGCGCGGGGTGCAGCGCGACGTCACCCAGGGCGAATCCTGGCTGCGCCGCGCGGCGCTGGCCGGCGACCACGAGGCGGCGGCGCTGATCGGCGACCTGTACGCGCGCGGCGGTGACCTGCCGCCGAACTACGCCGAGGCCGCGACCTGGTACGGCCGCGCCGCGGCGCAGGGACACGCCGCCGCGGCGCGCGCCCTGGGCTCGCTCTATCACACCGGCGCCGGCCTGCAGCGCGAACCCGACCAGGCGGCGCCCGGGTTCCGCCGCACCGCCGAG
>CAXTOE010000161.1:0-6088 GCA_964245685.1 uncultured Acetobacteraceae bacterium
TCGTCAGGCTCATAACCTGAAGGTCACAGGTTCAAATCCTGTCCCCGCAACCAAGTCATGACGAACCAGCACACGTGAAAGGCGACCCGCCATCATCTGGCCGGTCGCCTTCTTGCTTTGTGATGGACTGCGCGATCGGCTGGCTGGGGGACCTGGATTCGAACCAGGGCTGACCGGGTCAGAGCCGGTAGTTCTACCGCTAAACTATCCCCCAAGCGGTGGCGCCGTGCTACACGGTGCGCGGCGCAAGTAGCATTGCCGGGCGAGGGTGGCAACCGTCTTCCGCCTCCCCAGACCGGCCTGAGGGATCATGACGTGAACCGGAACGGCGGCAACGGTGGCGGGGAGTCCGCACTCGGCAAGGCGCATACCACTCGGCTGCAATCGGTCTCGCTGCGCACCGCGCGCGGCCGCACCACGGCTCAGCAGCGCTGGCTGTCGCGTCAGCTCAACGACCCCTACGTGCTGGCGGCCCGCAAGCAGGGCTGGCGATCCCGCGCCGCGTTCAAGCTGATCGAGCTCGACGACCGGTTCTCGCTGATCCGCCCCGGCCTGCGCATCGTCGACCTGGGGGCGGCACCGGGCGGCTGGGCACAGGTGGCGGTGCAGCGCGGCGCCGCCCGGGTGGTCGGGGTGGACCTGCTCCCGGTCGAGCCCGTGGCGGGTGCCAGCATCATCCAGGGAGACTTCAACGACCCGGCGCATCCCGCGCAGCTGCGCGCGCTGCTCGGCGGTCCCGCTGACCTCGTGCTGTCGGACATGGCGCCGAACACCACCGGTCATGCGCCTACCGATCATCTGCGCATCATCGCCCTGGCGGAGCTGGCGCTCGATTTCGCCGTGCAGGTGCTCGCGGAAGGCGGCGGCTTCGTCGCCAAGGTGTTCCAGGGCGGTTCCGAGAAGCAGATGCTGGCGCCGATGAAATGGGCCTTCGCCAGCGTTCGGCACGCCAAGCCGCCGGCGAGCCGGAAGGAGTCCAGCGAGCTCTACGTGGTGGCGACCGGCTTCAGACCCGATCGCGCCCCAGCCCGCCGGACCGACGCCGAGGGCTGAGAAGCCGTTGACGCGACCGGTCGATTTCCGCCTGATAGGCGAATGATCGGGTCACGTTCCGCAGACCATAGGCCTCGCGACGCCGAGCGTCGTCGTCTGGACGAACATCGTCACGGCATGCGCAACTGGCGGCTGTGGGGACCCTACCTGAGCGACCGGCAATGGGGCACGGTGCGCGAGGATTACAGCGAGAACGGCGACGCCTGGGGCTACGTGCCGCACGAGCACGCCCGCGCCCGTGCCTATCGCTGGGGCGAGGACGGCCTCGCCGGCTTCTGCGACGATACGCAGCGCCTGTGCCTGTCGCTGGCGCTGTGGAACGGCAAGGACCGCATGCTCAAGGAGCGGCTGTACGGCCTGACCGGACCGCAGGGAACGCACGGCGAGGACGTCAAGGAGCTGTACTGGCATCTCGACGCGCTGCCGTCGCACGCCTACCTGCGCATGCTCTACAAATACCCGCAGCGCGCCTTCCCCTACGAGTGGCTGGTCGAGGAGAGCTGGCGCCGCACCCGCGACCAGGGCGAGTTCGAGATCACCGACACCGACGCCTTCGCCGAGAACCGCTATTTCGACATCGTCATCGAGTACGCCAAGGCCGACGAGGCCGACATCCTGATGCGGGTGACCGCGACCAACCGCGGACCCGACCCGGCGGTGCTGCACCTGCTGCCGCAGCTGTTCTTCGCCAACCACTGGGCCTGGCGCGAAGACCATCCCAAGCCTTCGATGCGCGGCTACGGACAGCGCTGCGTCGTCGCCGAGCACCGTATGCTCGGCCACTACACGTTCAACGTCGAGGCCGACGCCGAGCTCCTGTTCTGCGAGAACGAGAGCAACCCTCTGGTGCTCGGCCTGCCGCCGGGAGAAGGTATCTACAAGGACGGCTTCCACGCCTGCGTGGTGGAGGGCCGCGAGCAGGCGGTGCGGCGCGAGGGGCCCGCGACCAAGTGCGCCGCCTGGCATCGCGCGCAGCTGGAGCCGGGGCAGGGCTGGACGATCCGGCTGCGGCTGGTGCGCGGCGAGCCGATCATTCCGCCCTTTGCCGGCTTCGACTCGCTGATCGAGACCCGGCGCGCCGAGGCGGATCGCTTCTTCGCCACCCTGCAGAGGGACATCCCGGATCCTGACGCGCGCCTGGTGCAGCGCCAGGCACTGGCCGGCATGGTGTGGAACAAGCAGTTCTACAACCTCGACGTCTATCGCTGGCTGCGCGGCGACCCGACCCTGCCGGCGCCGCCGGAGGGCCGAAGGCGCGGCCGCAACTATGACTGGCGGCACCTGAACGCCGAAGACATCATCTCCATGCCGGACAAGTGGGAATATCCCTGGTACGCGGCCTGGGACCTCGCCTTCCACTGCGTCACCTTCGCGCTGATCGACGCCGACTTCGCCAAGGAGCAGCTGCTGCTGCTCGCCTCGGAGTCGTACATGCACCCGAACGGGCAGATCCCTGCCTACGAGTGGAATTTCGGCGACTCCAACCCGCCGGTGCAGGCCTGGGCGGCCTGGCGCGTCTACCAGATCGAGCGCGACGCGCATGGCGGCCAGGGCGACCACGGCTTCCTCGAGCAGATCTTCCACAAGCTGCTGCTGAACTTCGCCTGGTGGGTGAACCGGAAGGACAACCAGGGACGCAACGTGTTCCAGGGCGGCTTCCTCGGGCTCGACAACATCGGGGTGTTCGACCGCTCCCGGCCGCTGCCGATGGGCGGCCACCTTGACCAGACCGACGGCACCGCCTGGATGGCGATGTTCGCGCTCAACATGATGCGGATCGCCCTCGAGCTGGCGCTGCAGGATCCTGCCTTCGAGGACATCGCCAGCAAGTTCTTCGAGCATTTCCTCTACATCGCCCAGGCGCTGAACGACATCGGCGAGCGCGGGATCGGTCTGTGGAGCGAGACCGACAAGTTCTTCCACGACGTGCTCAACCTTCCCGACGGACGCATGCACGAACTCAAGCTGCGTTCCATGGTGGGACTGACGCCGCTGTTCGCGGTGGAGACGCTGGAGCCGGACATGCTGCGTCGGCTGCCGCGCTTCTCGCGCAGGCTGCACCTGTTCCTGATGCGTCGTCCGGACTTGGCGGATCTGGTATCGCGCTGGGACGAGCCCGGTCTCGGCGAGCGGCGGCTGCTGTCGCTGCTGCGCGGGCACCGCATGAAGCGGCTGCTGCTGCGCGTGCTCGATCCAGAGGAGTTCCTCTCCGAATACGGCGTGCGCTCGCTGTCGCGCTACCACGAGAAGAACCCCTACCTGTTCGACAGCGACGGCGCGCGCATCCATGTCGGCTACGAGCCGGGCGAGAGCCGCACCGACATGTTCGGCGGCAACTCGAACTGGCGCGGACCGGTGTGGTTTCCGATGAATTTCCTGATCGTGGAGGCGCTGGATCGTTTCCATCACTATTACGGCCGCGACTTCCTGGTGGAGTGCCCGACCGGATCGGGTAGCTTCCAGACGCTGCGCGACATCGCCGACGACATCTCCGCCCGGCTGTCGCGCCTGTTCCTCAAGGACGCCGCCGGCAGACGTCCCGCGCACGGCGAGTGCGAGATGATGCAGCACGATCCGCATTTCGCGGGGCTGGTGCTGTTCCACGAGTATTTCCACGGCGACAGCGGCAAGGGACTGGGAGCCTCGCATCAGACCGGCTGGACCGGGCTGGTCGCGAACCTGCTGGCGCGGCGCGCCGGCTCTGCCAGGCAGGAGAGGCGTCGCGGATGAGGCAGGTGATCGCATGGAGGACGAGATGAGGACGGTCGCGGGTGCCGCGCTCTCGGTCCTGCTCGCGGCCGACGTCTCGGCCGCATCCGGCGCCACGCCGGAGCAGCCGGTCCAGCATGAATACGTGATCCGGCACTTCGTGACCGAGAGCAAGACGGTGCTGCCGGAGGCGCGGATCGTCTACGGCACCTACGGGACGCTGAACGCCGCGAAGGACAACGCGGTCCTGCTGCCCTCGCACTACATGGCCGACATGCACGGCTACGAGTGGCTGATCGGCCCCGGCAAGGCGCTGGACCCGAAGACGCTGTTCCTCGTCACCAGCGAGCTGTTCGGCAACGGCCGCTCCTCCTCGCCGAGCAACACCGCCGAGCCGTTCCACGGCCCGCGCTTCCCGGTGACGACGATCCGCGACAACGTCGAGGCGGTGCACCGTCTGCTGGTGGATCAGCTGCAGGTACATCACCTGCGCGCCGTCATCGGCTTCTCGATGGGCGCGCAGCAGGCGCTGCAGTGGGCGGTGAGCTACCCGGACTTCATGGACCGCATCGTCGCCACCTCCGGCACCGCCAGGACGTACGGCCACGGCATCGTCCGGCTCGAGGGACAGATCGCGGCGCTGACCATGGACCCGGCGTTCGAGGGCGGAAACTACACCGCCGAACCCACCAAGGGCATCGAGGCCACCTCGCTGATCTGGCTCGGCTGGCTGTACTCCCAGGAGTGGTGGCGACGCGAGCTGTGGCGCACCGAGATGCCGCCCGGCACGACCTTCCGGCAGGCGGTCGATCGCTACAAGACCGAGTTCTTCGACAAGGCGGACGCGAACAACCTGATCCTGCAGATGCGTACCTGGGAGGGCCACGACGTCGGCGGCACCGCGCCGTTCAACGGCGACACCGAAGCGGCACTCCGCTCCATCAAGGTGCCCGTGCTCTACATGCCCTCGGCGACGGACCTCTACTTCCCGGTGGAGGATGCGCGATACGAGGCGCAGTTCATCGAGCGCTGCACGTTCACGCCGATCCCGTCGCTGTGGGGGCATCCGGCGGGGGCCGGAGCGAGTCCGGCGGACGAGGCGTTCCTCAACCAGCACATCGCGGCCTTCATGCAGGGGCGGCCCAAGGGCTGAGACGATCGGGCGCTGATGGCACGATACTTGCCTCCCTCCGGTTCGGACGGATCGAGGAGACTGACATGCTGATGTCGCAGGAGCCGGCGCTTCGACGTTTCTGGTACTGCCTGTTCCCGCTCGCCGAGCTCGACGCGACGCCGCGTCCGTTCCGGCTGCTCGGCGAGAACCTCGCGGTCTGGAAGGACGCCGAAGGCGAGCCACGCGCGGTGCTGGACCGCTGCCCGCACCGCACCGCCAAGCTCTCCGCCGGCACAGTGCGCGACGGCGCCATCGTCTGCCCCTATCACGGCTGGGCGTTCGCCGGCGACGGGCAGTGCGTTCACGTGCCGCAGGACGTGCTGAACAAGCCGGTTCCGTTCGGCGTCAGGGCGTTCCACTGCCAGGCACGCTACGGCCAGGTCTGGGTCTGCCTCGACGAGCCCGCCGCGGACATTCCCGAGGTGCCGCAGTACGGCCAGCCCGGCTTCCGCCAGGTGTTCGAGTTCTCCGAGGACTGGCAGTGCTCGGCGCTGCGGATCATGGAGAACGAGTTCGACGCCGCCCACCTCTCGTTCGTGCACGCGACCAGCTTCGGCTCGTCCAACCCGGTGCCGTCGATCGCCACCATCGAGGAGCGGTCGGACGGCTTCGTCGCGTACAACGAGGTGGACGTACGCAATCCCGAGGATATGCGCGCGGCCCTGCACATGACGGAGGCGAAGACCGTCCGCCGCACCACCGGGCGCTACATGCTGCCGTTCAACCGCGTGACCGAGATCGCCTATCCGAACGGGCTGAAGAACGTGCTCGTCACCTGGCTGACGCCGATCGAGGACGGCCGCACCCGGTTCAACCAGTTCGTCATGCGCAACGACAGCGACGCCGAGGTCCCGGCCGAGCAGGTGATCGCCTTCGACCGCAAGGTGACCCTGGAGGACAAGGTCGTGCTCGAGACCACGGACCCGATGGTGCCGCTCAACGTCGGCGAGGGGGTAGAGCTGCACATGCCGAGCGATCGTCCCGGCTTGCTGATGCGCCGCCTGCTGCGCAGCTGCTTCGAGCAGCCGGCACGGGCGGCCTGACGGCTGCTCGGCGCCCCCGGATCAGTCGCCAGAACAACGATCGGGGTCTGGGGCCTTCGGCCCCAGTGGGTCAAGGGCAAAGCCCTTGCCTGCTAGGACCCGGCCTCAT
>CAXTOE010000161.1:6098-6498 GCA_964245685.1 uncultured Acetobacteraceae bacterium
GGGGCCAGGCTGATGAAGTCGATCCGCGAGGTCTGCGCGCCCCGCGTCTCGGCGCCGTCGTGGAACGAGTCCGAGCCGATATCGACGCCGACCACCAGCTCGATGCCGCGCGCGGCGATCAGCTGGCGCAGATTGTCGCGCAGCCCCGCCGCCCCGTGGGTCAGGCCGGCGACGAACGGCGTGCCGACCAGCCTGTCGGCCAGCACCGCCTCCGCCGGACGGCAGCCGCGCCAGTGCGAGGACGCGTCGACGCCGACGATCAGCGGCGTCCAGGGCTGCGCGCCGCTCAGCTCGTTCACGTCGTAGACGATCGGTCCGTAGGTCATCGCCGACGGATCGCGCGACACCGGATCGCCCTGGGGCATCCACCAGGAGGAGCCGACGCCGCCGACGGTGATCT
>CAXTOE010000162.1:0-268 GCA_964245685.1 uncultured Acetobacteraceae bacterium
GTCGGAGATCGCGGACGAGCTGCGCGCGGTGGCGGGGCTCGCCGATCCGGACTTCGTGCGCGGCCTCGAGGGCGAGACGCGCGAGGCGGCCCGACGGCGCGTCGTGGCCGAGCTGGAGCGGCTCGGCTGGCTCGAGGCGAGCGAGCCGCACACCCATCAGGTGCCGCACGCCCAGCGCGGCGGCGCCGTGGTCGAGCCGCGCCTGACCACGCAGTGGTACTGCGACGCCGGCCGTCTCGCCGGTCCCGCCATCGAGGCGGTGGAGCAC
>CAXTOE010000162.1:278-6480 GCA_964245685.1 uncultured Acetobacteraceae bacterium
CAGTGGGAGAACACCTTCTTCGCCTGGATGCGCGACATCCAGCCCTGGTGCATCAGCCGCCAGCTCTGGTGGGGCCATCGCATCCCGGCCTGGTACGGGCCGGACGGCGAGGTGTTCGTGGCGCGCGACGAGGCCGACGCGCGGCAGGCGGCGCGGGCGCATTACGGGGACGACGACGTCGCGCTGACCCGCGACCCAGACGTGCTCGACACCTGGTTCAGCTCCGGCCTGTGGCCGTTCTCGACCCAGGGCTGGCCGCGGCGCACCGAGGCGCTGGCGCGCTACTACCCCGGCGAGGTGCTGGTGACCGGCTTCGACATCATCTTCTTCTGGGTGGCCCGGATGATGATGCTCGGGCTGCACTTCATGGGCGAGGTGCCGTTCCGCACCGTGTTCCTGCATGGGCTGGTGCGCGACGAGCGCGGCCGCAAGATGTCCAAGAGCCTCGGCAACGGCATCGACCCGCTGCAGCTGATCGACCAGTACGGCGCCGACGCGCTGCGCTTCACCATCTGCGCCCTGACCGGGCAGGGACGCGACGCCAGGCTGGGCGGCAGGCGGGTCGAGGAGTACCGCTCCTTCGTCACCAAGCTGTGGAACGCGGCACGGTTCTGCGAGATGAACGGGGTGGCGCCGGATCCCGGCTTCGATCCATCGCGGGCGCGCCATCCGCTGGCGCGCTGGATCCTCGCCGAGGCGCGTCAGGCCGCCGACGACGCCGACGCGGCACTCGAGGCGTTCCGCTTCGACGAGTACGCGGCCATCCTCTACCGCTTCACCTGGAACCGGTTCTGCGACTGGTTCCTCGAGCTCGCCAAGCCGGTGCTGTCCGGCAGCGGGCCGGAGGCTCCCGAGGCGGCGGAGGTGCGCGCGGCGGCGGCCGATGCGCTGGGCATCATCCTGCGCCTGCTCAACCCGGTGATGCCGTTCGTCACCGAGACGATTTGGGCCGAGTTCGGCTACGGCGCTCCCGGCAGCCTGATCCGCGCCACGTGGCCGGCGCCGGCGGCGGCCTCGCGCGACGAGGCGGTGGCGGACGAGATCGAGTGGGTGATCCGCGTCATCGCCGAGATACGCACCGTGCGGGCGGAGATGAACGTGCCGCCGGCGCGACCGGCGCCGGTGCTGCTGCGCGATGCCTCGCCGCATACCCTGGCCCGGGCGGAAGCCTGGCGCGAGGCGATCGGTCGCATGGCGCGGGTCTCGGAGATCGGCGTGCTGCGGGGAGAGATGCCACGCAGCGCCGCGCAGATCGTGCTCGGCGAGGCGACCCTGGTGCTGCCGCTCGAGGGGCTGATCGACATCGAGATCGAGCGGGCGCGCCTGGAGAAGGAGGAGCGGCGGCTGCGCGACGAGGTGGCGAAGGTGGAGCGCAAGCTGGACCACGCCGACTTCGTCGCCCGCGCCGATCCCGAAGTGGTCGAGGAGCATCGCGCGCGGCGGGCGGGCTTTCGCGACGCGCAGGAACGACTGCAGGCGGCGCTCGCCCGCCTTCGATGAGCCCCACGAGACCGGAGCACAGGATCATGCCCGACCAGAACGCGCCGCAGCATCCGTCCCACCAGTGGGACAAGTCCCGGCTGCCGTCGCGACACGTCACCGAGGGGCCGGGCCGCGCGCCGCACCGCTCGTACTACTACGCGATGGGGCTCACCGAGCGGCAGATCCACCAGCCGCTGGTCGGCGTCGCCACCTGCTGGAACGAGGCGGCCCCCTGCAACATCGCGCTGTCGCGTCAGGCGCAGTCGGTCAAGCGCGGGGTGGACGAGGCCGGCGGTACGCCGCGCGAGTTCACCACCATCACCGTCACCGACGGCATCGCCATGGGCCACCAGGGGATGAAGTCCTCGCTGGTCAGCCGCGAGGTGATCGCCGATTCGATCGAGCTGTCGGTGCGCGGCCATTGCTACGACGCGCTGGTCGGGCTCGCCGGCTGCGACAAGTCGCTGCCCGGCATGATGATGGCGATGCTGCGGCTGAACGTGCCGAGCGTGTTCATGTACGGCGGCTCGATCCTGCCGGGGCGCTTCCAGGAGCGCGACGTCACCGTGGTGGACGTGTTCGAGGCGGTGGGCCAGCACGCTGCGGGTGCGATGTCCGACGAGGACCTGTTCGCGCTGGAATGCGTCGCCTGCCCGTCGGCCGGCGCCTGCGGCGGCCAGTTCACCGCCAACACGATGGCGACCGTCAGCGAGGCGATCGGCCTGGCGCTGCCGGGCTCCGCCGGCGCGCCGGCGCCGTACGAGGAGCGCGATCTCTGGGCGGTGGAGTCCGGCCGCGCGGTGATGGCGCTGCTGCGCTCCGGCCTGCGGCCGCGCGACATCGTCACCCGCCGCGCGCTGGAGAACGCCGCGGTCGTCGTCGGCGCCACCGGCGGCTCGACCAACGCCGGCCTGCACCTGCCGGCGATCGCCCACGAGGCCGGCATCCGCTTCACCATGGACGACGTCGTCGCCATCATGCGCCGCACGCCGTACATCGCCGACCTCAAGCCGGGCGGGAAGTACGTGGCGCTGGACGTGCACAATGTCGGCGGCATCCCGGTTATCCTGCGCGCGCTGCTCGATGGCGGGCTGCTGCACGGCGACTGCATGACGGTGACCGGGCGTACGCTGGCCGAGAACCTCGCCGACGTGACGTTCCCGCTCGACCAGGACGTGATCTACCCGGTGTCGCGGGCGATCTCGCGCACCGGCGGCGTGGTGGGGCTGCGCGGCAACCTGGCACCGGACGGGGCGATCGTGAAGGTCGCCGGCCTCAAGCAGCAGCACTTCGAGGGCACCGCGCGCTGCTTCGACTGCGAGGAGGACGCCTTCGCCGCGGTGCAGGCGCGTGCCTACGCCGAGGGCGACGTGCTGGTGATACGCTACGAGGGTCCCAAGGGCGGTCCGGGCATGCGCGAGATGCTGTCGACCACGGCGGCGATCTACGGCCAGGGCATGGGTGAGCGCGTGGCCCTGATCACCGACGGCCGCTTCTCCGGCGGCACCCGCGGCTTCTGCGTCGGCCATGTCGGACCGGAGGCGGCCGACGGCGGCCCGATCGGCCTGCTGCGCGACGGCGACCGCATCGTCATCGACGCCGCCGCCGGCACCATCTCGGTGACCCTCGACGAGGCCGAGCTGGCGCGGCGTCGCGCCGCCTGGCAGCCGCGGCGGACCGACTACAACAGCGGCGCGATCTGGAAATTCGCCCAGCTGGTCGGACCCGCGCATCTCGGCGCCGTCACCCATCCGGGGGGTGCGGCCGAGACGCACGTCTACGCCGATATCTGAGCGGACGCGCTCCTCGGGGCGCGGTTCAGGGGCGGCTGGCGGTCTCGGTGGCGTGCGTCGGCACGCTGGTCGGCACGATCGCCACCGGGGCCACGCCCTCCTTGTGCGTGATGCCGATCTGACGCGCCGTGTGCGGGGTCAGGTCGACGATGTGGTTCTTCGGCACCGGGCCGCGATCCTTGATCGTCACCTCGGCGGACTTGCCGGTCTCGAGATCGGTCACCCGCGCCTTGGTGCCGAGCGGCAGGGTCCGGCTGGCGGCGTCGTTGGAGCGGACGTTGAAGCGCTCACCGTCGGTCATGTGACGTCCCTGCAGGCTGGTCGCGTAGACCGAGGCCTTGCCGACCTGCTTGTGCGGCATCGGCGTATCGGCCCGCGCCGACGCGGCGGCCAACGAGGTTCCCGCGGCCAGGAGAACCGCCAGGAGGCCCAGGACAGGATCGCGCATGTCATCCCCTTCGGTGAACGTGGAGGATCTTTAACACGAACGATGGCTAAATTTTGACACACCCGTTCAGGGAGGGGTCAAGCTCACCCAAAGTGGCACGTGGTCCGAGGGCTGCGCCGCGTCGCGCTCCCCGCGATGCGGTTCCACCGCGTCCAGCCGTTCGGCCAGCCGCGGCGAGAGCAGGGCGTGATCGATGCGCAGGCCGCGGTCGCGGGGCCAGCAGCCGCCCTGGTAGTCCCAGAAGGTGTAGACCCGGCCGGCGGGCTGCAGCGCACGCAGCGCGTCGGTCAGGCCGAGCCAGAGCAGCGCGCGGAAGCGGCTGCGTGTCTCGGGACGCACCAGCGCATCGTCGGCGCCGAGGACGCCCGGTGCCGCATCCTCGTCGCTCGGGCAGACAGTGTAGTCGCCCGCCAGCACGAAGTCGGTCTCCTCGGCCAGCATCGCGCTGGCGTGGGCGATCAGGGCGTCCATCCAGTCGAGCTTGGCGCGATAGCCGGCCTCGCCGCCCGAGTTGCCGTTCGGCAGGTACAGGTTGCCGAGTATCATGCCCTGCAGCCGGATCTCGACATAGCGCGCCTGCGCGTCCGGCGGCAGGCCGGGCAGCGCAGTGCGGACCGTCTCCGCCTCGCCGCGCACCAGGATGGCGACGCCGTTATAAGTCTTCTGGCCGACCACGACGCTGCGATAGCCCAGCGCCGCGAAGCCCTCGGTGGGGAAGGCCGCGGTCTCGCACTTGATCTCCTGCAGCAGCAGCGCGTCCGGCTGGTGCTGCTCGAGCCAGCGCCGGACATGCGTCTCGCGGCTGCGGATCGAGTTCACGTTCCAGGTGGCGAACTTCATCGCGCGAGGCGCGGCGAGGATCCGGTCGTCAGTCGATCGAGAAGCTGGTGCCGCAGCCGCACGACGAGGTGGCATTCGGGTTGCGCACGGTGAAGTGCGCGCCCATCAGCGCCTCGCTGTAGTCGAGCTGCCCGCCGCCGAGCAGGTCGAGGCTCGCCGGATCGACCAGCACGCGAGCTTCGCCGGCACGGATCTCGACGTCGTCCGGCTGCCTGTCCCGGTCGAGCTTGAAGCTGTACTGGAAGCCGCTGCAGCCGCCGGCCAGCACCGCGACGCGCAGCGCCTGCTCGCCCGGACCCGAGGCGCCGGGCTGGGCGGCGACGATCTCGGCGATGCGGGCCGCGGCGCGGCCGGACACCGAGAATGCACCGGAGGAGACGGAGTCGTGGTTCGGCGACAGCTGGTCCATGCCCCAAGATAGCGTCCCGGCGGTGCTTGTTGAAGGCCTCGCCTCGATTGAAGCGTCTCGGAGGCCGTTGTAAGCCTGCGGGCATGTGCAGCATGCCGCCGACGCGGAGCATGGGATGAGCTTGGCGCAGTACGCCGTGCGGGCGCAGGACGCGCGGGGCCGGCTGCATCCCGAGCCGGAGGCGACGACGCGCAGCGCCTGGCAGCGCGACCGCGACCGGGTGATACACTGCTCTGCGTTCCGCAAGCTGCAGTACAAGACCCAGGTTTTCGTCAACCACGAGGGCGACTTCTTCCGCACCCGGCTGACCCACAGCATCGAGGTGGCGCAGATCGCGCGCTCGATCGCCCGTGAGCTCGACCTCAACGAAGACCTGACCGAGGCGCTGGCGCTGGCGCACGATCTCGGCCACACCCCGTTCGGCCATGCCGGCGAGGACGCGATGCGCGAGGCGATGCGCGACTGGGGCGGCTTCGACCACAACACCCAGTCGATGCGCATCGTCACCGTGCTGGAGCGCCGCTACGCCGATTTCGACGGCCTGAACCTGACCTGGGAGACGCTGGAGGGCCTGGCCAAGCATAACGGCCCGGTCACCGCACCCTCCGCCTACCTCGCCGCCTACGACCGCGAGCACCCGCTCGACCTCGGCTGCTACGCGTCGGCCGAGGCGCAGGTGGCGGCGCTGGCCGACGACATCGCCTACCACAGCCACGATCTCGATGACGCGGTGCGCGCGTCGCTGCTCGACTTCCATGACCTGCAGGACCTGCCGGTGGTGGGGGAGGCGCTGCGCCAGGCGCGGGCGCGCTGCGGTGCCGGGCCGGGCGAGGCGCGGCCGGGTTCGGCGGAGCCGTCGCGGCTGCGGCACGAGACCATCCGCCGGGTGATCGATATGCTGGCGACCGACCTGATCGCCGAGACCCGGCGCAGGCTGCTCGCGGCGGCGCCGCAGAGTGCCGAGCAGGTGCGGCGCCACCCGTCGCCGATGGTCGGCTTCGGCCCGCGGATGGCCGAGGACAACGCGGCGATCCGGTCGTTCCTGCACGCCAGGGTATACCGGCACTGGCGCGTCAGCCGGATGACGATGAAGGCGCGCCAGGTGACGGCGTCGCTGTTCTCCATCCTGTCGGCCAATATCGGCTTGCTGCCGGACGGCTGGCGCGACCGCGCCGTCGCCGGGACCGCCGCCGGTGACGCCAGGGACGCGCACCGCGTGGTGGCGGACTA
>CAXTOE010000163.1:0-6436 GCA_964245685.1 uncultured Acetobacteraceae bacterium
GCACCCGGTTGGCGCGGTCGAGCAGCGCTACCAGCAGCTCGTACTCGCCGCCGGTGAGCGGCACCTCGACGCCGTCCGGGTTGAGCAGGCGGCGACGCGTCGGCTCCAGCGCCCAGCCGGCGAAGCGCAGCACGCGGTTGTCGCTCTCCGGCTTGCGTTCGTTCTGCTCGCTGGTGCGTCGCATCACCGCGCGGATCCGCGCCAGCAGCTCGCGCGGGTTGAACGGCTTGGGCAGGTAGTCGTCGGCACCCAGCTCGAGGCCGATGATGCGGTCGGTCTCGTCGCCCATCGCGGTCAGCATCACGATCGGCACGTTGCCCTGCGTGCGCAGCCAACGCGCGACCTCCAGCCCGCTCTCCCCGGGCAGCATTAGGTCGAGCACGACGAGCTGGTAGTGTCCGGCACTCCAGGCCCGACGCGCCTCGCGGCCGTCGCGCGCGGCGGTGACGCGGAACCGGTTGCGCTCGAGGAACCGCGCCAGCAGGTCGCGGATCTCGCGGTCGTCGTCGACGATGAGGATGTGCGGAGAGGTTTCCATGATCCGGTTACAATAGATCGCGGCGCCCGGGCGCGGCAGTGCGCGTTGCAGTCCGTTTCAATTCCGAGTGTTACTCGGCGTACAGCATGCGCCGGGTCATGCCGCCGTCGGTGACGAACTCGGCTCCGGTAACGAACCCGCTCTCCGCGCCGAGCAACCAGGCGGCGAGCGAGGCGACATCCTCGATGCAGCCCACCCGCCCCGTGGGATGCTGCGCATGATCGAGCGGACGCAGCGTCTCGCCGGAGACATCAATCCAGCCCGGGCTGATGCAGTTGACCCGGATCGCCGGGCCCAGGCTGACGCTGAGCGCGTGTGTCAGGGCCAGCAGGCCGCCCTTGGAGGCGGCGTAGCTCTCGGTGTCGGGCTCGGACATGTGCGCCCGGGTCGAGCCGATGGTGACGATGCTGGCCGTGCCTCGGTCATCGGCCTGCAGCAGCGGCGCGGCGGCGCGCGCGAGCAGGAACGGGCCGCTCAGGTTGACCGCGATCACGCGGTTCCACTCGGCGAGCGACAGCGCTCGCAGCGGCTTGCGGGTCATGATGCCGGCGTTGCACACCAGGCCGTCGAGCCGGCCGACGCGGTCGCGCACCTGTCGCAGCGCCGCCTCGACCTCCGACTCGATCGCCGTGTCCGCGACGATCGTGTGCAGCCGTGCCGCGGCAGCGCCGCACTCCCGTGCCAGAGCGTTGAGCGTCGCCGCATCCAGGTCCAGCGCGAACACGGTCCAACCGTCGCCCAGCAGACGCCGCGCGATGCCACGACCGATGCCGCGGGCGGCGCCGGTGACCAAGACGCTCCTCGCCGTGTCCTGCGGCGATGCCCCTTCCTCCATCGGCTCGTTTTTCCTCCACGCCTCGGCAACGCGGTGGGTCTGCGTCGGATGCAAGCTTGCCGGGCCGCGGCGGGGCGGGGAAGATCGCGCCGACAGGAGGCCGCCATGTTCCCGATGCCCGCCCTGCATCGCCGATCCCATCGTCGATCCCCCAGGGCGCTGGCGGTGCCGCTCTGCCTGGCCGCCTGGGCTGCGGCGACGACGAGGCGCTGCCTGGCCGAGGATGCGCCGGCTCCGATCGCGTCGTCACCGGGCGACGCGGCTGCGCCGGTGGTGCAGCCGGTCCCGCTCAAGCCCGCGGCCGCGCCGGACCGGCCGCAGCAGAAGTCCGACAAGGCCCCGCCAAAGCCGACGCCGAAGCTCGGGCCAGGCGTCAACGATGCCGGCCACGCGGCCAACATGCTGCGCACGACCAAGCTGTCGCTGGTCAGCCTGATCGATCGCCGCGTGATCGGCCGGGAGAAGCGCGAGATCGGCCACGTCATCGACGTGCTGGTCGATGCCAAGGGGCAGCCGGCGGCGCTGGTGGTCGACGTCGGCGGCTTCATGGGGATGGGCAACCGCCGCATCGCCATCGCCTGGGAACGCTTCGCCCTGGCGGGACGCAAGGCCGCCGAGGCGCTGCAGCTTCCGCTCACCGACGCGCAGGTGAAGGCGGCGCCGGCCTATGACGGCTCGGAAGGCGTGACGGTGGTCCGGGACGCGGTCGAACCGGCCGCCGGCAGGTCGTCCGTCTCGGCCCAGGCCTCGTCCGGCTCGAGCCGGGTCGATCTCGGCCTGGGTCCCGCCGAACCCGGAGACGCCGCATCGGCATCCGACCCGCTCAATCCGGACTGAGCATACCGGGGTGCGCCTCGTCTCCTTTCGGATGAACAGCCAGCAGGGTCTGGACTGGCTGAACTTCTTCGTTGCCAACCTGCAGACGGCGTTCGGTCCGTTCATCGCGGTCTACCTCACCGGCGAGCACTGGACGCAGGGCCAGATCGGCCTGGCACTCACGGCCGGATCCATCACCGCGATGGTCAGCCAGGTCCCCGCCGGGGCCGCGGTCGACGCGCTCGCCAACAAGCATCTCGCGGCATTGCTGGCGATGATCGCGGTGATCGCCTCGTGCCTGCTGCTGGTGCTGTTTCCGCAGCGGCTGCCGGTCATGGCGGCGGAGATCCTGCACGGCTTCGCGAGCTGCATGCTCAATCCCGCGATCGCGGCGATCACGCTCGGCATGGTCGCCGCCCGGCTCTCGCAGGGCGCCCAGCCGGGCGAGCTCGGCCGCAGGCTCGGTCGCAACTCCAGCTTCGCCGCGATCGGCAACGCGGTCGCGGCGGGTCTGATGGGCGGCGTCGGCTGGCTGATCTCCGCCCGCGCGACCTTCTTTCTCGGCGCGCTGCTCGCGGTGCCGGGCATGCTCGCCCTGCGTGCCATCGAGCGCCCGAAGACCGTGCTGGACGACGCCGCCGCGGCCGCCGATCCCGACGACGAGGTCGCGGGCGTCGCGGCGCCCGCGGCCGACACCGGAGCGGACCCGGCCGCAGCAGGCAGAACGTCTAACGGCATCATGGTCCTGCTGCGCGACCGCCGCCTGTTCACGTTCGCGATCTGCACCGCCCTGTTCCACCTGTCCAACGCGGCGATGCTGCCGCTGGTGGCCGGCGAGATCACCAAGGAAGCGGCGGCCGAGGCGGAGCTGATCATCGCCGCCTGCATCCTGGCGCCGCAGCTGATCGGGGCGGCGATGTCGCCGCGCATCGGGCAGCTCGCCGAGACCATCGGACGGCGTCCGGTGCTGCTGGTCGGCTTCGCCGCCCTGCCGCTGCGCGGGCTGCTTCTGGCCACCACCAGCAACCCATGGCTGACCGTGCTGTTCCAGCTGCTGGACGGCGTCAGCTCCGCCACCTTCGGCGTGATGCTGCCACTGATCGCGGCCGACCTGACCCGCGGCACCGGGCGCTTCAACCTGTGCATGGGGTTCTTCGGACTGGCAATGGGGATCGGCGCCAGCTTCAGCACCACGCTCGCCGGATTCGTCGCCGACCGGTCGGTGTCGCTGAGCTTCCTGATCCTGGCGCTGGCCGGCGCGATCTGCGTGCTGATGGTCTGGCTGCTGTTCGGCGACACCACGCCGCGTCGCCGGCAGGCCAGGACGCTGCTCTGGCCGCGTCGGGCTCAGGGGACCGCGCCGGACGGCACGCCGCAGGCTCCGACGATCTGAACTCTTGCCTCCGGCCGCCGCTACGTGTCGCTCAGCCAGGAGGGCACCGGCAGCCCCTTGCTGCGCAGGAACTCCGCATTGAACAGCTTGGACTGGTAGCGCGCGCCGCTGTCGCACAGGATGGTGACGACGGTGTGCCCGGGCCCGAGCCCGCGCGCCACGCGGATCGCGGCGGCGACGTTGATGCCGGCCGAGCCACCGATCGAGAGTCCCTCGTACTGCAGCAGGTCGAACACCTGCTCGAGCGCGTCGCCGTCGGGGATGCGCAGCGCCTCGTGGATCGTCACCCCCTCGAGGTTGCCCGGCACGCGGGACTGCCCGATCCCCTCGGTGATCGAGCTGCCGCTGACGCTCAGGTCGTTCGACTTCACCCAGCCGTACAGGCCGGAGCCGTCAGGGTCCGCCAGCACGATCTGCGGCGCCTCGCGACCGGCGCGCGCGGCCAGCCTGTGCAGCCCGAGCGAGACGCCGGCGAGCGTGCCGCCGGTGCCGCAGGAGCAGGTGAAGGCGTCGATGCGGCCGTCGGTCTGCCGCCAGATCTCCTCGGCGGTGGTGCGCCGGTGGCCGTCGCGGTTGGCCAGGTTGTCGAACTGGTTGGCCCAGACCGCGCCGGTCTCCTCCGCGAGCCTGCGCGACAGGTGCACGTAGTTGCCGGGATCGCGGAACGGCTTGGCCGGCACCAGCCGCAGGTCGGCGCCGATCATGCGCAGGAAGTCGATCTTCTCGCGGCTCTGCGTGTCCGGCATGACGATGATGCTGCGGTAGCCACGCGCGTTGGCGACCAGCGTCAGCCCGATCCCGGTATTGCCGGCGGTGCCCTCGACGATGGTGCCGCCGGGCTCCAGGCTGCCGTCGGCTTCCGCCGCCTCGATGATCGCGAGTGCCGCGCGATCCTTGACCGAGCCGCCAGGGTTCATGAACTCCGCCTTGCCCAGGATCTCGCATCCGGTGGCGGCGGACGCGCGCGCGAGGCGGATCAGCGGCGTGTTGCCAATCGCCGACAGCATGTCGGGGCAGGGTACCGGCCAGGTCCGTGCGTTGGACGGAACGGAGTTTGTGCTTTCGACCATCGGGAGCCACCTTTGCCTCGAAGCATGGGAGTATACGAGATGGTTGAGGACGTCGCCCCGCAACAGACCTGGCAGGCGCTCGCGGCCAATCCGGACGCGCAGCTCGTCGACGTGCGCACGGACGCGGAGTGGGCCTATGTCGGGCTGCCGGAACTCTCTGACCTGAACAAGCGCGTGCTGCTGATTGCTTGGCAGGCGTTCCCGACCGGAGAGGTGAACCGGCAGTTCCTGCAGCAGCTCGGCGCTCGCGGCCTGACCCCGGCGCACGAGATCTATTTCATCTGTCGCAGCGGCGCGCGCAGCCTGTCGGCCGCGGAGGCTGCGCGCGCGGCCGGCTACGATCGCGTCTACAACGTGGCCGACGGCTTCGAGGGGCCGCCGGACGATCAGGGCCATCGCGGCGGCGTCGCCGGCTGGAAGGCGAGCGGACTGCCGTGGCGTCAGCGCTGACCGCGGCTCAATCGTCGGCCGCCGGCGCGGCGTCGGCGTCGTAGAGCACCTGCAGCACGGTGCACCAGGCGTAGCGGGTGTCGAGCAGGTCGCCGTTCTGATCCACCAGCAATCCGCTCGCGGCGATCGGCACGTGCGTCAGGGTGACGGCATCGTCGACGTTGCCGCCGATGATGCTGAGCCGGTTCGGCTGCCGCGACACCACCAGGCCGCAATGGGCGGGGAACAGGTCGCGCGTCGGCAGGTTGTGGAAGCGGATCACGCGGCTGGAGCCACGTCCGGCGCACAGCAGGTCGCCCAGGGCGGGGACGTAGCGTGCCGGATCCTGCGCATGCAGGCCGGGTGCTACTCCCGACGCGGCGGCGTCGATGTAGGTCGCGTGGTTCGGCGCGTAGGGAAAGCGCGTCCCCGCGCCGGCGATGCGCATGACGTAGGAGATGAACGCCGCCGACCAGGCGTAGCGCCCGTCATGGACGAAGTCGAACGGACGTCCGTCGCTGCCGTGCTTGCCGGTCCAGTCGACCTCGTTCTCGTAGGGATCCTGTCCGATCCACCAGTATTCCCCGACGCGCTCCCACAGACCCGGCAGTCGTTCCGGCTTGACGCTGCTCGCGACGGGGTCGGGACGCTGTTCGGGATCGTCGTCATCGACCGGTTCACCGAACAAGCGCCACTCGCGCAGCGCGATCGCCACCGCCTCGGTGCGGCTGAACGGCTCGAAGCGGCGGGTGACGAAGGCAGGGACGTGTTCGTCCGGGCCGGCCGGGCCTTGCGCGTTGCGATATTGCGCGACCGGCGTCTGCCCGGGTGCCGCCTGCAAACCGCTCTGCGCGCAACCGCCCGGCAGCATGGCCGCCAGCAGCAGCATGATGCCGGCGCGCGCCGACGGTCGGGTGTGCATGCGGCGCCTGCCTCGCGGTAGGCGTTGGCCGGATCCGTAGCCGCTGCCGATGGATGTTGGACGACGGGTGGTGCGACGTCGGCGCCACGCGTTCATGCCTTCTCCGGGAACAGCCCCGCGAGCCCTGCGGCACTGGCATCGCAACGGCCGCGCTCCGTAATGAGACCGCTGACCAGCCGCGCCGGCGTCACGTCGAACGCCGGGTTGGCGACGTCGCTGCCGTCCGGCGTGATCTGCACGGTGGCAAGACCGCCATCCTGCGTGCGTCCGGTCATATGCGTGACCTCCACCGCGTCGCGCTGTTCGATCTCGATCTCGCGGACGCCGTCGCGCGTCCGCCAGTCGATCGTCGTCGAGGGCAGCGCCACCCAGAACGGCACCCTGTTGTCATGCGCCGCGAGTGCCTTGAGGTAGGTGCCGATCTTGTTGGCGA
>CAXTOE010000164.1:0-6032 GCA_964245685.1 uncultured Acetobacteraceae bacterium
CCGCCGGGCACGGCCGCGGCGCGGCGGGCGGCTATCCTGCGCCTCGGCTGCGCCGCGGCGACCGCCGCGCTCTCGCCGGACGTCGTCGGGCGGTTGCGCGACTGGCTCGGCGCGGTGCCGCGACGCGACGAGACGGCGGCGCCCGGGTTCGTCGCGGCGCTGATACGCCAGCCGCGCGCCGGCGCCACCACGCCCGGCCAGCCGCGGCTGGCGCTGGAGCCGGCGGAGAGCCACGGCGACCACTGCCTGGTCGTCGCCGTGCTCGGCGCGCTGGTGGCACTCCAGGACGGCGCCGACCCGGCCCGCGTGTTCCTCGCCGGGCTGGCCCACCACCTGCACAACGCGGCCCTGCCCGATACCGGGTTCGCCGGCGAGATGCTGCTCGGCGACGCCCTGGCGCCGATCATGCACCGGCTGTTCGAGCAGGAGCTGGCGACGCTGGCGCCGGTTCCGCGCGGCCACGTCCGCGACGCCCTGGCGCTGATCGCGGACGCCGACACCGCCGAAGGCCGCGCCTTCCACGCCGCCGACGTGATCGATCGCGTGCTGCAGGCGCACCACCATGCCCGCGCCGCCGCCTTCACCGCCGAGCAGGCGCTCGGCGACCTGCAGCTGGTGCACGAGGGACCGCTGCGTCCGTTCCAGGCGCAGGTGCTCGCCGTGCTGGAGCTGGCATGAGCACGGCCTGGCCGACCGGGACGCTGCTGAGCCCGTGCTCGGGTCGCCCGCTACGCCCGCATGGCCGCTCCCTGCTGGTGGCCGGCGACGAGGCCTGGCCGGTGATCGACGACATCGCGTTCCTGCGCGCCGACCGCGTCGACCTCGCGCGCGCCGCGGTGGACCGGATCGAGGCCGGCGACCTGGCCGGCGCCACCGCCCTGTTGCTGACCGACCAGGATCCGTACGCGCCCGACCCGCCGCCGGCGGCGGAGAATTGCGCCGACCTGGCGCGGGCGCCGGAACGCTTCAGCTTCCGCGACGCCATGCACAGGCTCGCCTTCGGCCGGGTGGCGGATTATTTCGCGCATCGCTGGAGCGACCCGACCTACCTGTCCGGCCTGACCCTGCTCGGCCGGCTCAGGGCCGCCGGCGGCCGGCCGTTGCTGGAGCTGGCCTCCGGCACCGGGCACTTCCTGCGCGCCTGCGCGCTCGCCGGCGTCGAGGCGGTCGGTGCGGACCTGGTGTTCGCCAAGCTCTGGCTCGCGCGCCACTATGTCTGCCCGCAGGCACGGCTGATCTGCTTCGACGCGTCGCTCGACTGGCCGCTCGGCGGCGAGGGGTTCGGCGCGCTGTTCTGCCACGACGCGTTCTATTTCCTGCCCGACAAGCCTGCCCTCGCCGCGCGCATGCGCCGGGCGGTCGGCATCGACGGCGCGATCGCGATCGGTCACGCGCACAACGCCGCGGTCGACAACCACTCCGCCGGCGATCCGCTCACGGTCGCCGACTATGCCGAGCTGTTCCCCGGCGCGCAGCTGTTCGACGACCGCGAGCTCACCCACGCGTTCGCCGAGGGTCGCGCGCCGCGCGAGAGCGAGCTGGAGCTGCTGACCGCGGCGCCGGCGCTCTCGCTGCTGTGGCGCGCCGCGGCGAGCGTTCGGCCGACGGCGGACCGGCCGCAGCTCGGCACCGAGGTCGCGCGCTCCAGGATACGGCTTAACCCGCTGTATCGACGCGACGGCACCGCGGCGCGGATCGCCTGGCCGAGTGTGCGCTACGAGCAGGAATACGCCGCACTCCGCACCTACCCGATGCGCTGGGAAGGTCCGGACGAGCTGGAGGCGGATGGCAGCCCCGAGACGCTGTCGCTGATCCGCCGCCGCATCTACCTCGACCTGCCGCCGCGATGGTAGCGCCGGGCACGCACCCGGCTGGCCGTGACGGCATCGGCTGGGGCATCGCCGGCTGCGGCTGGGTCGCGCGCGACTACGGCGCGCCGGCCATCGCATCGAGCGGCAACGGCAGGCTGGTCGCGCTGTACGACCCCGATCCACGGGCACTGGGCGGCATCGCACCCGAGGACAAGGCGGTCGCACGCAGCGGCCGGCTCGACGCGTTCCTGCGGCAGCCGGGGCTGGATGCGGTCTACGTGGCGACGCCCAACCACGCCCACCGCGCCCTGGTCGAGGCGGCGGCCGCATCGGGCCACGCGGTGCTGTGCGAGAAGCCGATGGCCCTCGACGCCGAGGAGGCCCGCGCCATGGTCGAGGCCTGCGAGCGGCACGGCGTGTTCTACGCCACCGCCTACGATCAGCGCTTCCACGCCGCACACCGCTACGCCGCCGGCATGATCGCCGAGGGCGCGGTCGGCCGGGTCGCGGCATTGCGTATCGTCTATGCCTGCTGGGTCGGCTCGGACTGGTCCGACGACAACTGGCGCATCGATCCGGCGCGCGCCGGCGGCGGCGCCCTGTTCGACCTCGCACCGCACGGGCTCGACCTCGCCGCCATGCTGCTCGGCGAGCCGATCGAGGCCGCCCGGGTGCTCGGCCAGCGCCGCATCCAGGACTATGCCCGCGGCGACGGCGCCTCGGCGGCCGTCGATGACGGCGCGATGATCGTCGCGCGCAGCGAGCGCGGCGTGCTGGTCCAGCTCCACGTCGCCTATAACTGCCCCGAGTTCCTGCCGCGCCGCCGGCTCGAGATCGTCGGCGACCGCGGCCAGATCACCCTGACCGACACCATGGGCCAGACCCCCGGCGGCAGCCTGACGCTGCAGACCGACGGCGCGCCCGCGCACGAGGTGCGCATCGAGGCGATCGAGCGCTCCCCGTTCACCGCCCAGATCGAGGCGTTCGGCGACCATCTGCTGGGTCGACAGCGCTTCGGCTTCACCGCGCGGCAGGACCTGCGGACGATGGCGCTGCTCGCAGGCCTGCGCGACGCGGTCGCGCAAGAGGCCTGAGATGCCGCTATCGCCCTTCGCCTGCAGCAATTGCGGCCACTGGCAGTTCTACTTCTCGGTGCCGCCGCACTGCCCGATCTGCTCGGACGTGCGCAACGACCTGCCCGAGGATGGCTGGGACTTCCGCACCCCGGCCGAGCTGGGACCGACGCTCACGCATCACCATCGCGAGGTGATCCCCGGGGTGTGGGAGTTCTGGAGCACGCCGCGCTTCGGCCTCGACAGCCACGGCTGGCTGCTGCTGCAGCCGGACGGCAACGTCGCCTTCGAGGCGGCACCCTTCTACGACCCGGCCAGCCTGGAGGCGATCGCCGGCCTCGGCGGCATACGCGTGCTCGCCGCCTCGCATCCGCACGGCTACGGCGCGCTGTGGCAGCTGCAGCAGCGTTTCGCGCCGGACCTGCTGATCCAGCGCGAGGACCTGCAATGGACCAAGGCGTTCCGGGTGACGCACCCGTGGGACGAGCGGCACCAGATCCGGCCCGGCCTTGTGCTGCATCATACCGGTGGCCACTATGAGGGACATGCGGTGCTTCACGACGCCGCGCGCGGTGCCGTGTTCGTCGGCGACGCGCTGAAGCTGGAGCTCGATCCGTCCGGCCGCGCGGTCGGGCTGTCCTGCCACAAGGCCTATCACAAGCAGATCCCGCTCTCCCCCGACGAGGCGCGCCGCTACCGCGGCGTGTTCGCGGCGCTGGAGTTCGACAGCGTGTTCACGCCGTTCGAGTACGCGACCGGCGTGCCGAAGCGCGCGGTGCTCGAACTGCTCGACAGGATGATCGACGGACCCGCCTCGACGCGCCCGGTCGCGATCCCGGCGCTGGTCAGTGCAACCGGCGCGAACCAAGGGATGTCGCCATGAATCTTCGTTACGCCTACAACACCAACGGCTGCGCCCATCACGGACTGGAGGACGCGATCGCGATGATCGCGGATGCCGGTTATGACGGCGTCTCGATCACCCTCGACCACGCCCACCTCAACCCGTTCGCGGTCGACCACGCCGGCGAGCTGAAGCGCGTCTCGGCCCTGCTGGCGGCGCGCAATCTTGGCTCGGTGATCGAGACCGGCGCCCGCTTCCTGCTCGATCCGCGCCGCAAGCACGAGCCCACCCTGGTCTCGGCGGAGCCCGAAGCGCGGGCGCGTCGCATCGAGTTCCTGACCCGCGCCTTCGAGGTCGGTGCCGAGACCGGAGCCGAGATCGTCACCTTCTGGGCCGGCCGCCCGGCGCCGCATCTCGACGCGGCGCAGGTGCGGGACTGGCTGTACTCGGGTGTCGCCGAGGTGCTGCGGCGGGCTGAACGGCTCGGCGTGGTCGCGGCGTTCGAGCCGGAACCGGAGATGATCGTCGGCACCGTCAGCCTGTTCGACAGCTTCGTCGCCGACTTCCCGACGCTGCGGCTGGCGCTCGATCTCGGCCACTGCATGGTCAGCCAGGACGTCGAGCCGGAGGACGCGGTGATCGCGCAGGCGCACCGGCTTGGCACCGTGCATATCGAGGACATGCAGCGCGGCGTGCACAAGCACCTGCCGTTCGGCGAGGGCGACATGAACCTGCCCGCGATCCTCGCCGCCCTGCGGCAGATCGGCTTCGACCGGCTGGTCTGCGTCGAGCTGTCCAGCGACAGCCACCGCGCGGTCGAGATGATCCCCGAGGCGCGCGAGGCGCTGCGCGCGGTCGAGAGCGCGCTGGCCTAGGGAGCGAGGGGTGAGGATCTGCTTCGTCAGCCGCCGCTTCTTTCCCGCGATCTCGGGGATGAGCGTCTACGCGCTCAACCTGCTGCAGGCCCTGGTCGAGGCCGGCCACGACGTGACCATGATCAGCCAGTACCGCGACGACGCGTTCGGCCGCGGCGTCTATGGCGGCGGGCCGCCGCCGCCGGTCGCGGGCGTGCGGGTGATCGGGCTGGAGCAGAAGGGCGAGGCGGAGAGCGGCGACTTCGAGCGCGACATCGAGGAGATGGTGGCGACGATCACGGCCGAACACGCGCGTCGGCCGTTCGAGCTGCTGCACGCGCAGTACGGCTACCCGACCGGCTGGGCGACGCTGCTCGCCGCGCGCGCGCTGGGCTTGCCCAGCGTGGTCTCGATCCAGGGCGGCGACGGGCACTGGGTCGGCTCCTGCTGCGAGACGCACCGCCTGGCGATGACGCGCACGCTGGATCACGCGGGTGCGGTGCTGATCGGCTGCCGCTCGTTCGCCGACGAGGTCAGCGAGCGGCTGGGCACCGCGCCGTCGCGCTTCACCATCGTCCCCGGCGCGGTCGATACCGCACGCTTCGCCCCGGACCCGACGCCGCGCGACCCCGCCGAGCCGCCGGTGCTGCTGTATCACGGCCGCGTCGACCACCGGAAAGGCGTGCTCGACATGATCGAGGCGCTGCGCCGGCTGCGCGACGAGGGTGTCGCGTTCCGCCTGGTGCTGTCCGGCATCGGCCCCGACCTCGACGAGGCGGCAGCCCGGCTCGCCGCCACCGGGCTCGCGTCGCGCACCACGATGCGCGGCTACGTCGACTACGACCATGCGCCGGAGGCCTATGCGGGTGCGGACATCTTCGTCTCGCCGACCTACGCGGAGGGCTTCTCCAACACCATCCTGGAGGCGATGGCGACCGGGCTCGCGACCATCTCCTGCCGCGTCGTCGGCGTCGTCGACTGCCTGCGCGACGGCGAGAACGGGCTGCTCACCGAGCCGGGCGACATCGCGGCACTGGTCGACGGGCTGCGCCGGCTGATCACCGAGCCGGCGCTGCGCCGCCGCCTCGCCGCGACGGCACTCGAGGAGTGCCGCCGCGTCTATTCCTGGCCGGCGGTGGCCCGCCAGATCATGCAGGTCTACGCGGCTACCCTGCGCAACGCTCCGGACACCGGCTTCGAGGTCGCGCTGCCGCGCGATCCCTGCCGGTTCCGCGACACGCCGCACCTGCTGTGAACATGGCCACCGACGACGGCTTCGGCCGAACGGCGCTGCTGCTGTCGCCGCATCTCGACGACGTCGCGTTCTCCTGCGGCGGCATCGCGGCGACGCTGGCGCGGGCCGGCTGGCGTGTGCTGGGCGCCACCGCCTTCACCCGGTCGGTGCATCCCGCGTCCGGCTTCGCGCTGGCCTGCCAGCGCGACAAGGGCC
>CAXTOE010000164.1:6042-6432 GCA_964245685.1 uncultured Acetobacteraceae bacterium
CATGGCGCTGCGACGCGAGGAGGATCGTGCGGCCTGCGCCTCGCTCGGCGCCGAGCAGCGCCTGCTCGACCTGCCGGAGGCCCCGAACCGCGGCTACGCCTCGGCGGCCGCGCTGTTCGCGCCGCCCCTGGCGGAGGACGACGTGGCGAGCCGGCTGGCGACGCTGCTCACCGCCCTGCTGGCGCAGCAGCGTCCGTCGCTGATGCTGGCGCCGCAGGGCTGCGGACGCCACGTCGACCATCTGCGGCTGATCGAGGCGCTGCCGGACCGCTCCGGCGACCACGCGCCGCCGGTGCTCGGTTTCTACCGCGACACACCCTACGTGATACGCGAACCCGACGCCGCGCCCGACCCGCGCGTCGCGACGGGAGCGCCGCACGAGGTGGTGGT
>CAXTOE010000165.1:0-6425 GCA_964245685.1 uncultured Acetobacteraceae bacterium
CCGCGCGCCTGCTGGCCCACGCCGGCCGCCTCGGGCTGAGCCACCGGCTGCGCTTCTCCGGACAGTGCGACGACATGCCGGCGGCGCTGGCGCTGGCGAGCGTGGTGGTGGCGCCCTCGCTGCGACCGGAGCCGTTCGGACGCATCGTGGTCGAGGCGCAGGCGATGGGCCGTCCGGTGGTGGTGGCGGCGCATGGCGCACCGATGGAGACCGTGCAGCACGGGGTCAGCGGCTACCTGTTCCCCCCCGGCGACGCCGCCGCATTGGCCGAGACCCTGACCTACGTGCTGTCGCTGGACGGCGAGGACCGCGACAACCTGGCGTACTGGGCGCGCGCCGGCGTGGTCGAGCGCTACAGCGCCGAGCGGATGCAGCGCGCGACGCTCGCCGTCTATGACGAGCTGCTCGGCAGCTGGTGCCGGCCGCTGCTGCCCGAGCCGGAGCCGGAGGCGCCGGAACCGTGCCTCGCATCCTCGTCCTGAAGTTGGGCGCCCTCGGCGACCTGGTGCAGGCCTTCGCGCCGTTCGCCGCGATCCGCGCCCACCACGCCGACGACCATGTGACGCTGCTCACCACGGCTCCCTTCGCCGCCCTCTGCGCCGCCTCGCCCTGGTTCGACGCGGTGCAGGTCGACGACCGCCCGTCCTGGTGGGACCTCGGCGGCCTGGCGGTGCTGCGCCGGCGGCTGCGCGGGTTCGAGTTCGTCTACGACCTGCAGACCTCCGGCCGCTCGTCGCGCTACTTCCGGCTGCGCGGCCTGCCGGGCTGGTCCGGCATCGCGCGCGGCGCCTCGCATCGGCACGACCATCCCGACCGCGACCGCATGCATACCCGCGAGCGCCAGGCCGATCAGTTGGCGCGCGCCGGCATCGAGGCGGTGCCGTTCCCCGACCTCGCCTGGCTCGCCGACACCGGTCCGGTGCTGCCGCGGCCCTACGCGCTGCTGGTGCCGGGTGCCGCGCCGCACCGCCCGGCCAAGCGCTGGCCGGCCGACCGTTTCGCGGCCCTCGGCCTGCGTCTGCTCGAGCGCGGCCTGAGGCCGGTGCTGGTGGGTGTGGCCGACGACGCACCGCTAGCGGCGGCGATCCGGCGCGATTGCCCGGAGGCGCTGGACCTCACCGGGCGCACCAGCCTGATCGAGCTCGGCGGCGTCGCCGCACGCGCGGCACTGGCGGTCGGCAACGATACCGGCCCGATGCATCTCGCCGCCGCCATGGGCTGCCGGGCGATCGTGCTGTTCTCGCGCCACAGCGACCCGGCCCTGACGGCGCCGCGCGGTCCCGATCCCGCGTCGGTGCGCGTGCTGCGTGCCGACGACCTCGCCGCACTGCCGGTGGACAGGGTTGCAGCCCTGCTTGGCTGACGCCATTACGACACCTCGCTATCGGAGAACCACGCCATGCCCGCGATCACCCTGCCCGACGGATCCGTGCGCCAGTTCGACGCGCCGGTGACGGGCACGACGGTGGCGGCCTCGATCGGACCGGGCCTCGCGCGCGCAGCACTGGCGATGGAGCTGGACGGCGAGCTCACCGACCTGTCGCGCGAGATCGACCGCGACGCGCGCGTGGTGTTCATCACGCGCAAGGATCCGCAGGCGCTGGGGCTGATCCGGCACGATGCCGCCCACGTGCTGGCCGAGGCGGTGCAGGGGCTGCATCCCGGCACCCAGGTCACCATCGGCCCTGCCATCGAGCACGGCTTCTACTACGACTTCGCCCGCAACGAGCCGTTCACGCCGGAGGATTTTCCGGCGATCGAGGCGCGCATGCGCGAGATCGTCGCCGCCGGCGCGCCGTTCTCGCGCGAGGTGTGGCCGCGCGAGCAGGCGATCGCCTTCTTCGAGGCGCGCGGCGAGCGCTTCAAGGCCGAGCTGATCCGCGACCTGCCGGAGAGCGAGCCGATCTCGATCTACCGCCAAGGCGAGTGGCTCGACCTCTGCCGCGGCCCGCACATGCGGGCGACCTCCGACGTCGGCGGCGCCTTCAAGCTGATGAAGGTGGCGGGCGCCTACTGGCGCGGTGACCATCGCAACCCGATGCTCACCCGCATCTACGCCACCGCCTGGCGCGACGCCGCCGAGCTGGAGGCGTACCTGCACCAGCTCGAGGAGGCGGAGCGACGCGACCATCGTCGCATCGGCCGCGAGATGGATCTGTTCCACATCCAGGAGGAGGCGGTCGGCTCGATCTTCTGGCATCCCAAGGGGTGGCGCCTGTACAGCGTGCTACAGGACTACATGCGGCGCATGCAGAACGAAGCCGGCTACGAGGAGGTGCGCACACCGCAGCTGGTCGACCGCGCGCTGTGGGAAGCCTCCGGACACTGGGAGAACTACCGCGAGCACATGTTCATCGCCACCGTCGAGGACGAGGACAAGAGCCTCGCCCTGAAGCCGATGAACTGCCCCTGCCACGTGCAGATCTTCCGCCACGGCCTGCGCTCCTACCGCGACCTGCCCTGGCGGATGGCGGAGTTCGGCGCCTGTCACCGCTACGAACCGTCGGGCGCGCTGCACGGCATCATGCGGGTGCGCGCCTTCACCCAGGACGACGCGCACATCTTCTGCACCGAGCAGCAGGTGGCGCCGGAGACTGCGCGCTTCGTCGCCATGCTGACGCAGGTCTATCGCGACCTCGGCTTCGACAGCTTTCGGGTGAAGTTCGCCGACCGGCCGACCCCGCGCGCCGGCGGCGACGCGGAATGGGACCGGGCGGAGGCGGCGCTGGTCGAGGCGTGCCGTCTCGCCGGCGTCGAGTACGAGCTCAACCCGGGCGAGGGCGCCTTCTACGGCCCCAAGCTCGAGTTCGTGCTGCGCGACGCGATCGGCCGCGACTGGCAGTGCGGCACGCTGCAGGTGGACTACGTGCTGCCGGAGCGCCTCGATGCCAGCTACATCGCCGAGGACAGCGCGCGTCATCGCCCGGTGATGCTGCACCGTGCGATCCTGGGCTCCTTCGAGCGCTTCCTCGGCATCCTGATCGAGCAGTACGCGGGGCGCTTCCCGCTCTGGCTGGCGCCGGTGCAGGTGGTGGTGGCCTCGATCGTCAGCGACGCCGAGCCCTACGCCCACGAGGTCGCCGCGGCGCTGCGCCGTGCCGGGCTGGTCGTGCACATCGACGGCCGCAACGAGAAGATCAACGCCAAGGTGCGCGAGCACAGCCTCGCGCGGGTACCGATGATCCTCGTCGTCGGCCGGCGCGAGGCGGAGGCCGCGACGGTGGCGCTGCGCCGGCTCGGCGGTGCTGCGCAGACGCTGATGCCGCTCGCGGACGCGGTCGCCGCCCTTGCGCGGGAAGCGATGCCACCCGATCTGCAGCGTGCGGCCGGCTGAGGCGGGTTGCCCGGAGCCGTGCGCAGGGCACGATCCCGGCCAGCGCATGGCGGAGTTGCGATCGCGACGACGCACCGCGCTTGCCCGCCGAGGCGTTCTTGCGCCAAGAAGCGTGATCGCGCAGCTGACGACTTAATTCCGCGTTCCGCCCCGCGTCCGCCACCACCACAGGAGAAGACCTATAGCCAGACCACCGATGGCCGCGGCGCCCACCCGAGAGGGCCCCCGCGTGAACGAGGAGATCCGCGTCCCGCAGGTCCGTCTGATCGACGAGGAAGGCGAGATGCAGGGCGTGATGACGACCCGCGACGCGATGCTGCGCGCGTTCTCGGTCGGCCTCGACCTGCTCGAGATCAGCCCGAACGCCGAGCCGCCGGTGGTCAAGATCCTGGATTACGGCAAGTTCAAGTACGAGCAGCAGAAGAAGAAGAACGAGGCGCGCAAGAAGCAGAAGGTCATCGAGATCAAGGAGGTCAAGGTCCGGCCGAACATCGATGAGAACGACTACCAGGTGAAGCTGCGCGCCATGCGGTCGTTCATCGAGGAGGGCGACAAGGTCAAGGTCACCCTGCGCTTCCGCGGACGCGAGATGGCCCACCAGGATCTCGGCGTGAAGGTGCTCGAGCGCATACGCGACGACATGGACGAGCGCACCAAGGTCGAGCAGATGCCGCGCATGGAGAACCGCCAGATGATCATGGTGCTGTCGCCGCGCTGATGGCTGACGATCAGCCGGAGGGCATACGGGTCCGCGACGTGCAGGTGCTGTCGGACCGGCACTACGTCCTGCGCAGCACACGGTTCGATTACCGCCGCCGCGACGGCAGCTGGCAGTCGCTGACCCGCGAGACCTATGACCGCGGCAACGGCGCCGTCGTCCTGCCCTACGACCCGGCGCGCGGCACCGTGCTGCTGGTGCGCCAGTTCCGCTATCCGGCCTACGAGAACGGCCATCCCGAGCCGATGATCGAAGCCATCGCGGGGATGCTCGACGCCCACGACCCGCTGGCCGCCATCGTCAAGGAGGCGGAGGAGGAGGCGGGGCTTCGCATCCGCGCGCCGCGCCGCGTCTACGAGGCGTTCATGAGCCCGGGCGCCATCACCGAGCGGGTGACGTTCTTCGTCAGCGAGTACGATGCTTCCGACCGCACCGGACAGGGGGGCGGCCTGAAGGGCGAGGGGGAGGACATCGAGGTGCTGGAGCCATCGTTCGAGGCGGCGCTGGCGATGATCGCCGACGGCCGCATCGTCGACGCCAAGACCATCATGCTGCTGCAGCATCTGCGCCTGGCGGGACTGCTGTAGCACCCGCGGACGACGTTCAGGCCGCTCGCCGGGTGTGCCGGCGCAGCAGGCTCAAGGCCAACACGCCGGACGCGAGCATCGCGATGCTGCCGGGCTCGGGCACCGCGGTCGGATCGCCGGGCACGGTGCCGGTGAACGGCACGTCGTGCAGCTCGCCGCTGCCGGTCCACTGCTGCGCCACCAGCGCGCCGTCGATCTGGTTGTTGTTGGTCACCCTGGCGTCGGGCGCCAGCACCGTGCCGCCGAGCAGGGTGTTGATCGCGACGGTGCCGGTCGCATCCTAGTAGTTCCAGATGATGTGGCTGGGGCCGTTGCTGCCGCTCTCGTCGTTGGCGTTGAAGCTCGCCGAGCTGCCGTCGACGTTGAACACCACCGTCGAGGCGCCGTTCAGGTCGATGCTGAAGCTGGGGATCGCCGCCAGCTGTGCCGCGGTCAGGTCGAACACCGCGATGCCGCTGGCGCCGGCGATCGCGTCGATCACCTCGTTGTTGCCATTCGCCGGCAGGGTGCCGGTGGCGGCGAGCCGCGACAGCGAGGTGGACAGCGCGTCGAGCGGCGACTCGAAGTCTGCGATGCCGTCGCCGGGTGCCGCGATGTAGCCGCCACCGCCGTTGAAGTTGACCTGGGCGCCCTTGCTGCCGCCGACATAGGCGCGGCCGCCGTCATTGATGTTGATCGGATTGCCGCTGGTGCTGCCGTAGACGGTCAGCGCCCCGAACCCCGCCGGCTGCGTGGCGACCGGATTGTTGTACATCGTGGCGCCCGAGAAGTTGCCGCCGATCACGGCGGCGCCCTCGATGTCGGACTGCGTCGACGCGTTCTGATAGATGATCGCGTTGAAGTCCTGCAGGATGGTGGCGGCGGTGAGCGGGCCGGCCTCGGCGGAGGCCACGCTGGCGAGTGCCAGGCCGGTGCCGAGCAGCAACGTGGTGAGCGGGCGCATGGCGGTGTTCCCAACCGTCCCGACCCGGGCCCATGCCCGTCCTCGGGGACGTTGCGATACCAAAGCAATTGCCGGGCCATGGATATTTGTCGAGCGCGGTGAACGGCTTGCCGGATCCGGACGGCGCCGGTGCGACGACACTGTAAAGAAAGCCGACAGGCCCGGCGTCAGCCCTCGATCTGGGTGAAGTCGGCGACCCGCCCCATCACCTCGCGTATCGCGCCCAGCAGGCTCAGCCGGTTGCGCCGCAGCGTCGGGTCCTCGTCGTTGACCGTCACCGCCTCGAAGAACCGGTCCAGCGGCGCGCGCAGCGCCGCCATGGCGCTCATCGCGTCCTCGTATCGCTCCTGAGCGAGTGCTGCGCCGACCTGCGCGGACGCCGCGCGCCACGCCGCGTCGAGTGCCCGCTCCTCGTCCTGGCGATACAGCGCGGCATCGGGAGCGCTGCCGTAGCGGCCGTCCTTCTTCTCCTCGATGCGCAGGATGTTGGCCGCGCGCTTGATCGCCGCCAGCAGGTTCGTGCCGTCGGCGCTGCCGAGCAGCCTGGCCACCGCGTCGGTGCGCGCGAGCAGGCGGACCAGGTCGCCGTCGGCACCGGCCGCACTCACCGCCGCCAGCACGTCGTGCCTGGCACCTTCGCCGCGCAGCTGCACCCGCAGCCGCTCGGCGATGAAGCCGGGCAGCAGGGCCAGATCCGGTGCCGTTCGCAGCGGGTCCGGCAGCGCCTGCGCCGCGGTCTCGAACAGCGCGAACAGGTCGAGCCGCAGCGCGTTGTCACGCACGATCCGGATCAGGCCGAGTGCGGCGCGGCGCAGCGCGTACGGGTCGCCCGATCCGCCCGGC
>CAXTOE010000166.1:0-5819 GCA_964245685.1 uncultured Acetobacteraceae bacterium
CCGGCTGGCCGAGCGCCTTCAGCGCGGACGCGTGCTCGGCGAGGATGGCGTGATCCGGGGTCGGCAGCGCCGTGAACCTGGCGGTCAGCTGCAGCGCCTCTTCGGCCCGGTCGCCGGCGACCAGCATCTGGGCGAGCCTGACCGCCAGCACCGGCGAGCGGCGGTTGATCGCCATCGCGGCCCGCAGGACCTTTTCCGCCTCCGCCTGCCGGCCGAGGGCGGCGAGCAGGTCGGCGAGGTCGTTTGTCAGCTCGGCGTCGCCGCGGTCGAGCTTCAGGCCGCTGCGGAAGCAGGCTTCGGCGCCGGCGATGTCGCCCTCCCGTCGCAGGCAGAGGCCGAGCATGCGATGAGCCGCCACGAGCCTGGGCCTGAGGGCGAGCACGCGCTCGATCATCGCCTTCGCCTCGACGGTGCGGCCTTCGCCCGCCAGCTGGCCCGCCCGGATGAGCTGGTCGTCCAAGTCTGCCGATCGAGGTGCCGCCGGTCGCATCCCTCAGCCTTAGCAGGGCGACCTGACGAAGGGGAGCGTCCGCATCGCGTCGGCCACCCGGTCGCACGGCGAAAGCCGTTGCTCGTGGTGCTCGCCCTGCCTAGTCTCGCGTACCCGGCCGGGCCGACGCCGCGACCGGACGTGATGGAGCCTATCCAAGATGGCGAACGGCCCGATCGGCATCCTCTCGGCGGCGGTCTATCCCAGTCCACGACCCGACCTTCCGCACCTCGCGGTGCTGTTCGAGCCGAGTGGGGCGGTGCTGTCGGCGGTGCCGATGGCCACCGAGCAGGAAGCGCTGCTTCACGTCGAGCGCGCGATGCGCGAGGCCGCGGCCCTGCTCGGCGAGCCGGTGCACGAGCTGTAGCCTCGAGCCGCCGGCCTTCAGCGGTCGGTGGCCTCGCGCGCCCGCCGCAGGGCCTGCCAGGCCGGGGCGTAACGCAGCGCCTCGTCATACTTGGCCAGCGCCTCACGCCTGCGGGACTGGCGCATCAGCACGTCGCCCCACGCCTTGAGCGGATCGGCCCAGTGCGGCCCGCGCCGGTTCGCCGCGGCCAGCTTCGCGACCGCGTCGTTCAGGTCGCCGTGCCGCGCCAGCGCCAGGCCCCAGGAATAGTAGCCGGCGGGCAGGTCGGGTGCCAGCGCCGCCGCGGCCGCGTAGGCGCGCTGCGCGCCGCTCCAGTCGCCGCGGCCGTCGAGGATGTCGCCGCGGAAGCGGAAGCAGTCGACGAAGTGGCCGCCCGCCTTGAGCACGGCATCGGCCCTGTCGCGACGTCCCGCCGCTTCCTCGGCGGGGGCGATCCAGCAGGTGTAGGGAGCGTAGTTGCTGGAGACGATCGGGTTCGCGTTCGACGCGCCGAACGCCTCCATCTCCGAGACGGCGCGGGCGGTGTCGCCGGCCTCCATCGCCAGCAGGCCGTGCGAGAAGTGCGCCATCGCCGTCAGGGATGGATCGCTGGCGTCGCCCTGCGCGGTCTGCAGGTCCAGCGCCACCGCGACCGGGTCGTGCAGCCGCGCGTCGATGTCGGTGATCACGGTCCCGTCGATGAACACGTCGGTGCCGACGCCGACATGCGAGTCCGCGTCGGTCACCTCCTCGGCGCGCCACACCGAGAGGTTCCAGGTGAGCATGTCCCAGTTCTGGTAGTCGAGCTCCGGCGCCTCGCCCGGCCGTCCGCCGGCCGCCTTGCGCATCGCCACACCGGCCTGCCAGGCGCCTTCCTCGTCGCCGAGCGCCCAGTAGGTGGCGATCAGGTTGTTGTACGCGGCCCAGTAGTCGGGCTTCAGCTTCAGCGCCGCGCGGAAGAAGGTCAGCACCTCCTGCTGCGAACCGCCCAGGTTGGACAGCGCGTTGCCCCACTGGTTGAGGATGTAGGGCCGGTCGGCCTTGTCGGCGACGGCGAACGCCGCCTTGCTGAAGGCGACGGCCTCGGCGTCGTGGCCCGACACGCTGAGATAGACCGCGTACAGCGCCGGCTCCGCGGTGCCGTAGAGGTAGCCGGCGGCCTGGTGGGTCAGCAGGTCGAGCTGTCCCGCGTCGCCGGTAAAGGTCTTGGACAGCAGGCCGTCGCCGCGGACGGTCAGGGCCAGCCCGCCGGTCTCGGTCTGCAGCAGGTCGCCGCCGACATGCAGGTCGTGGCCGAGGCGCGACTTGAGCAGGCGGTCGAAGCCGCCGATGGAGAACCCGCTCTCCGGCGGCTGCACCCGGATCTCGCCGGTCCAGGCGTTCGAGAGGTTGCGCTTGGAGGCCGAGCGTCGGCTGGCCGCCTGCAGCCGGGTCAGCTCGTCGGCGAGGCCGGCGGCCACGACCCGGCCAGTGAGGCCGCGACCGGCTAGCGACGGCGGCGTGCCGAACGGCTCCACCACCACGGCGTTGTAGCTGAAGGCGTCGTAGAGCATCAGCAGCAGCCCGATCGCTGCCGCCGCCGCCACCAGTGCCGCGACCAGCTGCAGCCCCACCCGGATGAGCTGCCTGACGCGCCGCAGCGCCCGCCCACGTGACGGGCGGCGCGCCTGCAGTACGCGCAGCCGCTGCTCCTGCGCCGCCTGCGCCGCCTGCAGCTGCACCAGCCGCGTCTGCTCGTCGAGCAGTGCCGCCCGCTTGTGCGCAACGGTCGGATCAGCCTTCGGCTGATCCACCGCCATCATCAGGTCGAGCCCCTCCGCGACGCCGCCGGTCGTGCGCTCGACAGCCTCGTCGTCCTCGCCATAGACACCTGTCAGCAACCCGTCCGCCAAACCGGCCCCCATAACGAAATCGTGTGTAGCATCGGACGATCGGATCGAAATAGCAATCACGTAATCGTGTTTGCGAACTGTTCCACCGCCCAATCCACCTCGTCGGCGGTGATCACCAGGGGCGGGGCGATGCGTATCGTGTGGGTGTGCGTCTCCTTGCACAGGATGCCGCGGCCGCGCAGCCGCTCGCAGTAGCGTCGCGCGCCGCCGGCATCCGGCTGCAGCTCCAGCGCGATCATCAGGCCGCGGCCGCGCACCTCGCGCACCGCCCCGCCTCCCGTCGCCGAACCGCAGGTGGCCTGACGCAGCCCCTGCTGCAGCCGCTCGCCCATGCGGGCCGCGTTCTCGATCATGCCCTCCTCGACCAGCACCTTCAGCGCCATGCGCGCCACGGCGCAGGCCAGCGGGTTGCCGCCGAAGGTGGAGCCGTGCTCGCCGGGCTTCAGCACGCCGAGTGCGGCGTCATGCGAGAGCACGGCGGAGACCGGGTAGAAGCCGCCCGACAGCGCCTTGCCGATCAGGGTGAGGTCGGCCTCGACACCCTCATGCTCCTCGGCGAGCAGGGTCCCGGTGCGTCCGAGTCCGGTCTGGATCTCGTCGAGGATCAGCAGCACGTCGTGGGCGCTGCACAGCGCGCGGGCGCGGCGCAGGTAGCCGTCGGGCGGGATGATCACTCCGGCCTCGCCCTGGATCGGCTCGACCAGGAATGCCGCGGTGCGCGGCGTGATCGCGGCCGCCAGCGCCTCGGCGTCGCCGTAGGGGATGATGCGGAAGCCCGGCGTGAACGGGCCGAACTCGGTGCGCGACGACGCGTCGGTGCTGAACGAGACCACCGAGAGGGTGCGGCCGTGGAAGTTGCCGGCGCAGACGATGATCTCCGCCTGGTCGGGTGGCACCCCCTTGACCTGGTAGGCCCACTTGCGCGCCACCTTGAGCGCGCTCTCCACCGCCTCGGCGCCGGAGTTCATCGGCAGCACCTTGTGCGAGCGGGTGAGCCGGCAGAGCTCCTCGTAGAACGGGCCGAGCTGGTCGTTGTGGAAGGCGCGCGAGGTCAGCGTCAGCCGGCCGGCCTGCTCGGTCAGCGCGGCCAGGATACGCGGATGGCAGTGGCCCTGGTTGACCGCGGAGTAGGCGGACAGGCAGTCGAGGTAGCGGCGGCCGTCCACGTCCCACACCCAGACGCCGGCGCCGCGCGTCAGCACGACGTCGAGCGGCTTGTAGTTGGTGGCGCCGTAGCGCGCCTCGGCCTCGAGCAGGTCGCCTGCGAGAGTCATGGCCCGTTCCTGTGTCCGTCCCTGAGCAGTCCGCGCGCAGCATAGGCGATCCGCTCGTCTCGGAGCCGCAAGAATCTATCCGAGCAGCGCGCCCAGTTCGGCGAGGCGGTCCTCGTCGGTGCGCTCGAAGCGCAGCGGCGTGACCGTGATCGCGCCCGCGGCGAGGGCGGCGGTCTCGCTGCCGGGCGCATCCTCGTCGCGGCCGCGTTGCATCTGCAACCAATGGTAGCTCAGGTCGCGCGGGTCGGTCCGCGACACCACCTCGATGCCGTCGAGCCGGCCCGCGCCCTGCCGCGTCAGCGTGAGCGGTCCCGCCTGTTGCGCCGGACAGTCGGGAAAGTTGACGTTCAGGCAGGCTCCCCCGACCAGACCCAGGCCGACCAGGCGACGCAGCACGTCCGGAGCGAGACTCTCCGCCGTCGCCCAGGGAACGGCAGCCCGGTCGCTGAACGCCTGGCTCAGCGCCACCGAGACGATGCCGAACAGCAGGCCGGTCATGGCCGCGCCGACGGTCCCGGAGAACACGGTCTCCACCCCGAGATTGGCGCCGCGGTTGATCCCCGACAGGATCATGTCGGGCGGCGCGTCGCGCATCAATCGACGCAGCCCGAGCACCACGCAGTCACCGGGCGTGCCCGTCACCGCGAAGCGGCGCTCGCCGCGCGGGCTCACCCGCAGCGGCGCGTGCAGGCTCACCGAATGCGAGGTGCCGCTCTGGTCCTGCTCCGGCGCGACCACCCATACTTCGCCGGCGAGGCTCGCCGCCGCGCGTTCCAGCACCGCCAGTCCCGGTGCCTCGATGCCGTCGTCGTTGGTCAGCAGCACACGCCGCAGCAACGGTTCCGCCGCCGTCATCGCTGATCTCTCCCTCGCCGGCGCGTCGGCCGCGCGTGCCGCTCAGTCCTCGACGAAGCTGGTCGCCGAAAAACCCTGTACGAACAGTAGCGCGCGCAGGTCGGCGTGGTCGATGCGGGTCTCGACCGCCTGCCGCACCGCCGGCTTGGCGTGGAACGCGATGCCGAGCCCGGCGTCGGCGAGCATGTCGAGGTCGTTGGCGCCGTCGCCGACCGCGAGCGTCGCCGACAGCCGCAGCCCGCGTGCCTGCGCCAGCCGGTGCAGCGTCTCGCGCTTGGCCGCACGTCCGAGGATCGGCTCGAGCACGGCGCCGGTCAGCCGGCCGTCGGCCTCGCCAAGCACGTTGGCATGATGCTCGTCGAAGCCGCACCATGCGGCGACCCGCGCGCTGAACCAGGTGAAGCCGCCCGACACCAGGACGCAGCGCGCGTTGTGTGCCCGCATGGTGGCGACCAGCGTGCGGGCGCCGGGCGTGAGACGGGTCTCCGCCAGCGTGCGCTCCAGTGCCACGACATCGAGCCCCTTCAGCAGCGCCACCCGCTCGCGCAGCGCCTCCTCGAAGGCGATCTCGCCGTTCAAGCTGCGCGCGGTGATCGCGGCCACCTGGGCGCCGATCCCGGCCTGATGGGCGAGATCGTCCAGCGTCTCGCCCGCCACCACCGTGCTGTCCATGTCGGCGACCAGCAGACCCTTGCGCCGGCCGCGTGCACGGGTGATCAGCACGTCGACCGAGGCGCCGGCGAAGGCCTCGCGCAGGGTCGCGATCGTGGGCTGGCTGAAGCTGTGCGCAGGGCAGGGGATCTCCGCCGCCTCGCCGTCGCAGAGCACGCGCGGCGCTCCACCCGAGACCATCTCCCGCGCCTGGGCGATCTGTGCCGCCGTCAGGCTGCCGGCCTTGCGGTCGGCGATCAGGGAAAGGATACGGGGCAGGGACAGGATACGGGGCAGGGGCAGGATATGGG
>CAXTOE010000166.1:5829-6360 GCA_964245685.1 uncultured Acetobacteraceae bacterium
GCGTTTGGCAGGGATGTCGGCATGAAGCAAGCGAGCGGAGAGCAGGCGGAGGGCGAGGCGGTGATCGTCGCCGGGCCGACCTGCAGCGGCAAGTCCGCCCTGGCGCTGGCGCTGGCGCGCGCGCTGGACGGGGTGGTGATCAACGCGGACTCGATGCAGGTCTATCGCGAGCTGCGCGTGCTCACCGCGCGCCCGACGAGGGAGCAGGAGGCGGAATGCCCGCACGCGCTCTACGGGGTGCGCGCCGCCGGCGAGGGGGGCAGCGTCGCCTGGTGGCGCAACGAAGCCCTCGCCGCCCTGCGCGCCGCCCGGGCGCAGGGCAGGCTGCCGATCCTGTGCGGCGGCACCGGGCTGTATCTCCTGGCGCTCACCGACGGGCTGACCGACATCCCCGAGCCCGGCGCCCCGGCGCGTCAGGCGGCGCGTGACCTGCTGTCGGAGATCGGGCCGGCCGCGCTGCACGACCGTCTGGCCGGCCTCGACCCGGACACCGCGCACCTCCTCCGGCCCACCGACGGCCAGCGTCTCGCC
>CAXTOE010000167.1:0-6325 GCA_964245685.1 uncultured Acetobacteraceae bacterium
CCGCGCTGACGGTTCTCGAAGCTGCGGAGCTGTCGAAGCTGCTCGAGGAGAAGTGGGGCGTGTCCGCCGCGGCGCCGGTCGCTGCCGCGGCGGCTCCGGCCGGCGGTGGCGCTGCCGCGGCGCCGGTCGAGGAGCAGACCGAGTTCACCGTGATCCTTACCAAGGTCGGTGAGAAGAAGATCAACGTCATCAAGGAGGTCCGCACCATCACCGGGCTGGGGCTGAAGGAAGCCAAGGACCTGGTCGAGGGTGCGCCGAAGACGGTCAAGGAAGCCGTCAACAAGGACGACGCAGCGAAGTTCAAGAAGCAGCTGGAAGAGCAGGGCGCCTCTGTCGAGATCAAGTAAGCATCCTGGCGATCTGCCCATCCTGGGCGAGTTCCGCCTCGCGCGACGGCAGGCAGTCTTCTGCGGCGGCACGATCGGTTCGATCATTCGCCGTCCGACATCAAGGGAACAGCGTACGCTGTCCTAGGCTGGAGAGGGCGGAAACCGCGATGCGGTTCCCGCCCTTTCGGTCGTGCGGTGACCGTTGGGCCGCGACGATCGGGTAACACGGGTTTTCAGGGTCGAGAGTGCGGCCCGCGCACGGATGCGCCAGATCCGCCTGACAGCGGATGAGGGCCACGGAACGCGGTCGGATCGCTCGGGTCGAGCAGGCAAGGCAGGATTGACGATGAACGCGATTACTGGAGCGCTTTCCGGGACCGCCTCCTCCGGGGCCGGCGCCAAATCCTTCACCGGGCGCAAGCGCATCCGCAAGAGCTTCGGGCGGATCCCCGAGATCGCGCCGATGCCGAACCTGATCGACGTGCAGCGCGCCAGCTACGAGGCGTTCCTGCAGATGGTCGTGCCGCCCGACAGCCGCACCCAGACCGGGCTGCAGGAAGTGTTCCGCTCGGTGTTCCCGATCAACGACTTCGCCGGCCGTGGCCGTCTCGAGTTCGTGCATTACGAGCTCGAGGAGCCGAAGTATGACGTCGAGGAGTGCATCCAGCGCGGCATGACGTTCGCCGCACCTCTGAAGGTGATCCTGCGTCTCATCGTCTGGGACGTCGACGAGGACACCGGCAGCCGCTCGATCCGCGACATCAAGGAGCAGCCCGTCTACATGGGCGACATGCCGCTGATGACGGATAACGGCACCTTCATCATCAACGGCACCGAACGCGTCATCGTCAGCCAGATGCACCGCTCGCCCGGCGTGTTCTTCGACCACGACAAGGGCAAGACGCATTCCTCGGGCAAGTTCCTGTTCGCCGCCCGGGTGATCCCGTATCGCGGCTCCTGGCTCGATTTCGAGTTCGACAGCAAGGACATGGTCTACGTCCGCATCGACCGGAAGCGGAAGCTGCCGGTGACCACGCTGCTCTACGCGCTGGAGAGCGAGGCCTCGCAGGCCGCGCGCAGCGCCAAGATCGCCGAGGGCGGCGACGTCGACAGCATGGACATTCGCGGCATGGACGCCGACGAGATGCTCGGCTTCTTCTACGGCGAGGTGGTGTTCACCCGCACCGACAAGGGCTGGGCGCGGCCGTTCGATCCGGATGCGTTCCGCGGCATGAAGCTGCTGGAGCCGATGATCGACGCCGACACCGGCGAGGTCGTCGCCGACGCCGACGCCAAGCTGACCGCGCGCACCACGCGACGCATCGCCGAGAAGACCAAGGTGGTGCTGGTCGGCCGCGCCGACCTGCTCGGCCGCTTCGTCGCCCACGACCTGGTCAACGAGGAGACCGGCGAGATCTACGGCGAGGCCGGCGAGGAGCTGACCGAGCCGCGGCTCGCGGCCCTGGAGGAGATGGGCATCGACACGCTGCCGACGCTCGCCGTCGACGGCGGCAACGGCCCGTGGATCCGCAACACGCTGGCGATCGACAAGAACACCTCGCGCGACGACGCGCTGATCGACATCTACCGGGTGATGCGGCCGGGCGAGCCGCCGACCCCGGAGACCGCCGAGGCGCTGTTCCGCGGCCTGTTCTTCGACGGCGACCGCTACGACCTCAGCGCCGTCGGCCGGGTCAAGATGAACATGCGCCTGGGCGTCGACGCCGAGGACACCATCCGCGTGCTGCGCAAGGTCGACATCCTGCGCACCGTCAAGATCCTGTGCGAGCTCAAGGACGGGCGGGGGACCATCGACGACATCGACAATCTGGGCAATCGCCGGGTGCGCTCGGTCGGCGAGCTGATGGAGAACCAGTATCGCGTCGGGCTGCTGCGCATGGAGCGCGCGATCCGCGAGCGCATGGGCTCGGTCGACATCGACACGGTGATGCCGCACGACCTGATCAACGCCAAGCCGGCGGCCGCCGCGGTGCGCGAGTTCTTCGGCTCCTCGCAGCTCAGCCAGTTCATGGACCAGACCAACCCGCTGTCGGAAGTGACGCACAAGCGCCGCCTGTCGGCACTCGGCCCGGGCGGTCTGACCCGCGAGCGCGCCGGCTTCGAGGTGCGCGACGTGCACCCGACGCATTACGGCCGCATCTGCCCGATCGAGACCCCGGAGGGCCCGAACATCGGCCTGATCAACAGTCTCGCCACCTACGCCAAGGTGAACAAGTACGGCTTCATCGAGACGCCGTATCGCCTGGTCAAGGAAGGCGCGCTGCAGGATGGCTGGAAATACCTTTCGGCGATGGAGGAGGAGAGGCTGGTCGTCGCCCAGGCCGACGCGGCGCAGGACGATGCCGGCAACCTGACCGACGAGCTGGTCTCGGTGCGTCGCGGCGGCGACTTCCGCCTGGTCAGGCCGGAGGACGTCACCGCCTGCGACGTGAGCCCGCGCCAGCTGGTCTCGGTGGCCGCCGCGCTGATCCCGTTCCTGGAGAACGACGACGCCAACCGGGCGCTGATGGGCTCGAACATGCAGCGCCAGGCGGTGCCGCTGATCCAGTCCGATGCGCCGCTGGTCGGCACCGGCATGGAGGCCGCGGTGGCGCGGGATTCGGGTGCGACCATCATCGCCCGACGCGCCGGCACCATCGACCAGATCGACGGCGCGCGAATCGTGGTGCGCGCCACCGACGAGGCCGGCTCGACCCAGGGCGTCGACATCTACCGGCTGCGCAAGTACATGCGCTCGAACCAGTCCACCTGCATCAACCAGCGTCCGCTGGTGCGGGTCGGCGACCGGGTGCATGCCGGCGACATCATCGCCGACGGGCCGTCCACCGAGCTCGGCGAGC
Organism: uncultured Acetobacteraceae bacterium; assembly: GCA_964245685.1. Lineage (GTDB taxonomy): Bacteria > Pseudomonadota > Alphaproteobacteria > Acetobacterales > Acetobacteraceae > Lichenicoccus. Next base: position 3,191 of record CAXTOE010000167.1, read on the forward strand.
TGGCGCTGGGGCGCAACGTGCTGGTCGCGTTCATGCCCTGGAACGGCTACAACTTCGAGGACTCCATCCTCATCTCCGAGCGCATCGCGCGCGACGACGTGTTCACCTCGATCCACATCGAGGAGTTCGAGGTGATGGCCCGCGATACCAAGCTGGGCCAGGAGGAGATCTCGCGCGACATCCCCAATGTCGGCGAGGAGGCGCTGCGCAACCTCGACGAGGCGGGCATCGTCTATGTCGGCGCCGAGGTGAACCCGGGCGACATCCTGGTCGGCAAGGTGACGCCGAAGGGCGAGAGCCCGATGACGCCGGAGGAGAAGCTGCTGCGCGCCATCTTCGGCGAGAAGGCGTCGGACGTGCGCGACACCTCGCTGAAGCTGCCGCCCGGCACCACCGGCACCATCGTCGACGTGCGCGTGTTCTCCCGCCGCGGCGTCGACAAGGACGAGCGCGCGATGGCGATCGAGCGCTCGGAGATCGAGCGCCTGGCCAAGGACCGCGACGACGAGCGCGCGATCCAGGAGCGCAGCTTCTACAACCGTCTGCGCGAGCGCCTGCTCGGGCAGAAGGCGGGCGCGGGCTTCCGCGGCGTGAAGTCGGGCACCGAGATCACCGAGGAGGTGCTGGCCGAGCATCCGCGCGGCAGCTGGCGGCACATGGTGCTGGCGGCCGATAGTGCCGTGGCCGAGATCGAGGTGCTCAAGCGCGAGTTCGACGCGGCGGTCGGGCGCATCCAGGCGCGCTTCGACAGCAAGGTGGAGAAGCTGCAGCGCGGCGACGAGCTGCCGCCCGGCGTGATGAAGATGGTCAAGGTGTTCGTCGCGGTGAAGCGCAAGCTGCAGCCGGGCGACAAGATGGCCGGACGCCACGGCAACAAGGGTGTGGTCTCGCGGGTGACCCCCGTGGAGGACATGCCGTTTCTGGAGGACGGGACCCCGGTCGACATCGTGCTCAACCCGCTCGGCGTGCCGTCGCGGATGAATGTCGGCCAGATCCTGGAGACCCATCTGGGCTGGGCCTGCGCCAACATCGGTAAGGGGATCGGCGAGCTGGTCGACGAATACCAGCGCACCGGCAACGCCAAGCAGGAGCTGCTCGACAACCTCAAGGAAGTCTACGGCGAGCGGGTCTACGAGGACGACATCGCGACGCTGCCGAACGAGCAGCTGATCGAGCTCGCCCACAACCTGCGCCGCGGCGTGCCGATCGCCACACCGGTGTTCGACGGCGCCCGCATGTCCGACATCGAGGACATGCTGACCCGTGCCGGGCTCGACACCTCGGGCCAGGTGCAGCTCACCGACGGACGCACCGGCGAGGGCTTCGAGCGCAAGGTCACGGTGGGCTACATCTACATGCTCAAGCTGCACCACCTGGTCGACGACAAGATCCACGCGCGTTCGATCGGTCCGTACAGCCTGGTCACCCAGCAGCCGCTGGGCGGCAAGGCGCAGTTCGGCGGGCAGCGCTTCGGCGAGATGGAGGTCTGGGCGCTGGAGGCGTACGGCGCCGCCTACACGCTGCAGGAGATGCTGACGGTGAAGTCGGACGACGTGTCCGGCCGCACCAAGGTCTACGAGGCCATCGTGCGCGAGCAGGACGATTTCGAGGCCGGCATCCCGGAGAGCTTCAACGTGCTGGTCAAGGAGCTGAAGTCGCTCGGCCTGAACGTGGATCTGGAGCAGAGCAATCGATAGCAAGGCAAGGGGCTTCGCCCCTTGACCCCAGCAAAGGCGTCGCCTTTGCAAACCATTCGAATCGGGGTCTGGGGCCTAAGGCCCCAGCGGGTTCAGGGCAGCGCCCTGGATCTTCCCTCTGAGGGGTAGTCGCGCATGAACGAGCTGATGAAGATCCTCGGCCAGACCGGCCAGGCGATGACCTTCGACCAGATCAAGATCCAGCTGGCCTCGTCGGAGCAGATCCGCTCCTGGTCGTACGGCGAGATCAAGAAGCCCGAGACCATCAACTACCGCACCTTCAAGCCGGAGCGGGACGGCCTGTTCTGCGCACGCATCTTCGGTCCGATCAAGGACTACGAGTGCCTGTGCGGCAAGTACAAGCGGATGAAGTTCCGCGGCATCATCTGCGAGAAGTGCGGCGTCGAGGTGACGCTGGCCAAGGTGCGCCGCGAGCGCATGGGCCACATCGAGCTCGCTTCGCCCGTCGCGCACATCTGGTTCCTGAAGTCGTTGCCGAGCCGGATCGGCCTGATGGTCGACCTCACGCTCAAGGAGCTGGAGAAGATCCTCTACTTCGAGAGCTACGTGGTGCTCGAGCCGGGTGCCACCGACCTGAAGCTGCACCAGCTGCTCACCGAGGACCAGCTGCTCGCCAAGCAGGACGAGTTCGGCGACGATTTCCGTTTCGGCATCGGCGCCGAGGCGGTGAAGTCGATCCTGCGCGAGATCGACTGCGACGCCGAGAAGGTCAAGCTGCGCGCCGACCTCAAGGAGACCACCTCGGAGGCCAAGCGCAAGAAGCTGGTCAAGCGGCTGAAGCTGATCGAGGCGTTCGCCGAGAGTGGCTCGCATCCGGACTGGATGATCCTCGACGTGGTGCCGGTGATCCCGCCCGAGCTGCGCCCGCTGGTGCCGCTCGATGGCGGCCGCTTCGCCACCTCGGACCTCAACGACCTGTATCGCCGCGTCATCAACCGCAACAACCGCCTCAAGCGGCTGATCGAGCTGCGGGCGCCGGACATCATCGTGCGCAACGAGAAGCGCATGCTGCAGGAGAGCGTGGACGCGCTGTTCGACAACGGCCGTCGCGGCCGCGCCATCACCGGGGCCAACAAGCGGCCGCTGAAGTCGCTGTCCGACATGCTCAAGGGCAAGCAGGGCCGCTTCCGGCAGAACCTGCTCGGCAAGCGCGTCGACTATTCCGGCCGCTCGGTGATCGTGGTCGGCCCCGAGCTGAAGCTGCACCAGTGCGGACTGCCCAAGAAGATGGCGCTCGAGCTGTTCAAGCCGTTCATCTACTCCAAGCTGGAGAAGTACGGCCACGCCACCACCATCAAGGCCGCCAAGCGCATGGTGGAGAAGGAGCGGCCCGAGGTCTGGGACATCCTCGAGGAGGTCATACGCGAGCATCCGGTGATGCTGAACCGCGCGCCGACGCTGCACCGCCTCGGCATCC
>CAXTOE010000168.1:0-1169 GCA_964245685.1 uncultured Acetobacteraceae bacterium
GCGGGCGACCATGTCGCGCGTCGCCTCCAGCCCGTCCGCAGCGGCCGCCTTCAGCGCCTGCAGGCAGGCGGCGAGATCCTGCCCGTCCGCCGCCGCCGCGTCGTAGGCCTTCCGCGCCGGCGTGAGCACGTCGATCAGGGTCTTGTCGCCCGGCTTGGCCTCGCCGAGATCGACGATCGCGGCCTCGCCGGCGGCCAGCATCGCGGAGAGGCGCTCGCGGTCGAGGCTGTCGGTCCCCTCCAGCGTGTCGGCCATTTCGGTGAAGAACGAGCCGTAGAGCGGCCCCATCGAGCCGCCGATGTCGCCGAGCAGGGTGTCGCCGATGGTGGCGAAACCCTCGCGCAGGTCGAAGGCGCGCCCCGACAGCCGCTCGATCACCAGCCGGAAGCCCTTGGCCATGTTGATGCCGTGGTCGCCGTCGCCGGTGGCGCCGTCGATCTCCGACAACAGCGCCTGGTTGGCGACGATGCTCTCGGCGATCCCGATCGTGACCGGCGCCGCGTCCTTCAGCGTGATGCTCTGCATGTTCGCCCTCCTCAGCCGGTGACGCTCAGGCCGATGGAGCGGCAGGGCGCGCGCAGCAGCCGGTCGAGCTCTCCGTCGAGCCGGGTGACGGTGACGGAGACGCCGGACATCTCCAGCGAGGTGAAGTAGTTGCCGACGAAGCGTTGGGTGGGGGTGACGCGGCGCCCCCGCAGCAGGGCATCGACGTGGCCGTACAGCAGGTACAGCTCCATCAGCGGCGTGGCGCCGAGTCCGGACACCAGCACGCTGACGTCCTCGCCCTCGAACGGCAGGTCGGCGAGGATGCGATCGAGCATCATCCCGGCCATCTCGCGCGCCGACGCCACCGGCAGCACCGCGATGCCGTGCTCGCCGTGATGACCGATCCCCACCTCCATGGTGCCCGGCTCGATCGAGAAGTTCGGCTTGCCGGCGGCCGGGATGGTACAGGCGGACAGGCCGATACCGATCGAACGGGTGTTGTCGATGCTCTTCTGCGCCGACGCGATGACCCCGTCGAGGTCGGCGCCCTCGGCGGCGCGCGCACCGCCCGCCTTCCACATCAGGATCTCGCCGGCGACGCCGCGACGCTTGTCGGCCTCCTCGGGCGGCGCCGAGGCGACGTCGTCGTTGGCGATCACCGTGCGCACGGTGACGCCGTCCTT
>CAXTOE010000168.1:1179-6292 GCA_964245685.1 uncultured Acetobacteraceae bacterium
GCGAGCTTGACCGCCATCTTCACGTTCATGTTGTCGCCGGCATAGTTGCCGTACAGGCAGGCGACGCCCTGGCCGCCATCGGCCTCGCCGAATGCGGCGTGGAAGCTCTTGGCGGTGGGCGAGGCGAATACCTCGCCGATCGCGACCGCATCGACCAGGCCAGGACCGACATAGCCGAGAAAGGCGGGTTCGTGGCCGGAGCCGCCGCCGGTGACGATTCCCACCCGGCCCTCTGGCCGAGAGCCGGCACAGCGCAGCACCCGCGGATGGTCGGTCGCGACCAGCAGGTCGGGGTGCGCCGCCAGCACGCCGACCAGGCTGCCCTCGGTCACCCGTTCCGGATCGTCGATCACGCGGTTCATGCCGCCTCCTCGCTCTGCGCCCGCCCGCTCGCTGCCGCGTCCCGGGTCTTCCGATGGCGCAAGCATGAGATCCAGCCCGAGCAGATGTCAAGACGCTGCGCGATTGCGCAGTGCAACATCCGACGAAAAACTGGGAAAAATCGCGACGTCCCCCTAAGGTGTCGCTCGAATAGCGGCAGCAGCGCGCTCACATGCGAAGCTCCAGGTGAGCAAATGAGCATCCAGATGGATTTTGTGCAGCGCAAAAACGAGGCGTCGTCGGAAATCCTGGACGGAGAGGCACCGTCTCCGCGTCCGGCCGTCCCGGTCGGTCGCCAGCAGGGCACTCAGGGCGGGCGGCAAGCGGATCGCGGCGAGGTCCGGCTCGAGACCGTGATCGAGATCGCGACCCTGTACTACTACGACGACGTGACCCAGGAGGAGCTGTCGCACCGCTTCGGCATGTCGCGCGCCAAGATCGGCCGGCTGCTGAAGCGGGCGCGCGCCGACGGGCTGGTCGAGATCCGCGTGCACCAGCCGCCCTCGGTCGGCGCCGAGCTGGAGCAGGAGTTCATCCGCCGCTTCGGTATCGATCGCCTGCTGGTCTCGATCGACCATCGCGACCCGGACGCGCAGCGCAACGCCGTCGCCGCCCTGGTCGCCTCGCACCTGGAACGGACCCTAACGGACGGCGCCATCGTCGCGGTGGGAATGGGCCGCAACGTCTCCGCGGTCGCCGACTCGCTGGTCTCCCGCGGACGCAGGGGCGTCACCTTCGTCTGCGCCATCGGCGGCTCGCTGCGCGCCGGCGAGCACATGAACCCGGATCATATCTGCCGCAGGCTGGCGCTGCGCTTCGGCGGCGAGAGCGAGACGCTGTACGCGCCGGCACTGGTCACCAACGCCGAGCTGCGCGCCGAGCTGTATCGCAACGACACCGTCAAGCTCACGCTGGATCGCGCCCGTCGCGCCCATATCGCGCTGATCGGGGTCGGCGACCTGTCGGAGGACAGCAACATGGTGCGCATGGGCTGGTTCTCGCCCGCCGAGATCGCCGAGGCCCGCCTCGCCGGCACCATCGGCGACACCATGGGCTACGACTTCATCGACATACACGGCCGCCCCGCCAATACGGGGATGCAGGGGCGGGTGATCGGCCTGTCGCGCTCAGACCTCGAACGCATCCCCGACGTGATCGCCATCGCCAGCGAGAACACCAAGGCGGCTGCCATCCTCGGCGCGTTGCGCACCGGCGCCATCGACACCTTGGCGACCTCGTTCACCAACGCGCATACCATCCTGCGGCTGGACGATGCAACCGCGAGCCCGGTCGCGGCGTCTGCCTCGCACCCGTGAGGAGCACGCCATGACCGACGACAAGCACGAGAAGGCGCTCGACCTGACCGAGCAGGCGCTGGAGAAGCTGGCCCACGGCGACAAGCGATCCGCCGGCAAGCTGATCGAGGAGGCCAAGCAGCTGGATCCGGCAGCACCCGAGGAGGTGGTCCGCGACCTCGACGAGGACGCGGCCGGCCGGGCCTGATCACGCGTCGCGGTCGCGGCCCTTCCGGCGTCGGGGACGGTATGCGACGATGCCGGGCGTCGAGCATCGCCGCCCGCCGCGTCGCCGACCCCCGGGGTGACCACCGACCATGACCGTATGCCGCGCCGTTCGTGCCGCGATGCTGGCGATGCTGGTGCTGGCGGCATCGGCCTGGAGTGCCGCCGCCTACGCGCCGCGCGAGCGCGTCGCGGTGCTGGCGCGCGGCCTGAACGTCTCGCACTGGATGCGCTTCCCACCCAGCACCGACGACGCGGCGTTGCGCGACTATCTCGACGACAGCGCGCTGGCCTCGATGCGTCGAGCGGGCTTCACCTACCTGAGGATACCGGTCGGGCTCGAGGTGGTGATGCAGGGCCGCCGCGTGGCGCCCGACAAGCTCAGGGTCATGCTCGCGATCGTCCGCCGGGTCCAGCATGCCGGGCTCGGCGTGATGCTGGAGCCGCATCCGCAGGATGTCGGGCACTGGGACTTCGCCAACAACGAGGAGGCGCGGCGGATCCTGCTCGGCTTCTGGCAGGACACGGCGCCGGCGCTGCGCGGCTTCCCGCCGGGCCTCACCTTTCCGGAACTGGTCAACGAGCCGACCGACGATCCGGCGGGCTGGGACCGACTGCAGGCGCGACTGCTGCAGGTGGTGCGCGCCGCCCTGCCGCAGGAGACGGTGGTGCTGACCGGCACCAACTGGAGCAGCCTGGACGGGCTGCTCAAGGTGCAGCCGGTCGCGGACGCGAACGTTGTCTACGTCTTCCACACCTACGAGCCGACCCTGCTGACCCTGCTCGGCGAATGGGATCGGGGTATCGACCGCAACCAACTGGCGGCGGCGATACCGTTCCCGGTCACGCCCGTTGCCTGCCGCAGGGCGATCGCTGAGGTCACCCAGGCGCATACCCGCTCGGTGATGCAGTACTGGTGCTCCGAGCCGCACGACGAGGCCAGTATCGCCCGCGACCTCGGCCGCGCCACCGCGTGGGGGCGACAGCACGGCGTCTCCGTGGTGATGGGCGAGTTCGGCGTGGTGGTGACGCTCAACGCGCCGGCGCGGGACGCCTACCTGCGGGCCATGCGCCACGCCGCGGAGGGGCTGCATCTACCCTGGTCGCTGTGGGCGCTAGACGACCAGATGGGCTTCAACCTGCCGGCCGGCAACGCCCGCGGCTCGATCGCGAGCGCCCCCGGCGCCCAGGCCCTAGGCCTGGCGCGGTAGATCGGGGTCTGGGGCCCCCGGCGCCAGCGGGTCAAGGGCAGCGCCCTTGCCTGCCCTCTCTCGGCAGCCTGCTAACCGGCGATCGCCTGCATGTAGCGGGCGATGACCTCGTCAGCGGGTCCGTCGGCGCGTATCCGCCCGGCTTCCAGCCACAGCACGCGGGTGCACCAGGTCTTCAGCACCGAGACCTGGTGCGAGGTCAGCACCAGGATCTCGGCGCCGCGCACCATGCCCTCCAGCCTGGCGCGCGCCTTGTCCTGGAACGCGGAGTCGCCGGCCATGAACCACTCGTCCATCAGCAGCACCTGCGGCGCCACCGCGGTGGCGAGGCCGAAGCCGAGCCGGATCACCATGCCGGTGGAGTAGACGCGCACCGGCAGGTCGAGGAAGGCGTCCAGCGCCGCGAACTCCTGCACGTCGTCCTCGAGCAGGCGTATGGCGGCGCGGTCGAGCCCGGCATAGCGGCCGCGCAGCACGATGTTCTCGCGACCGGTGAGCTCGAGGTTCATTCCCACGCTGGGATCGAGCAGCGCGTTCAGCGTGCCGCCGACATGCACCCGGCCGAAGGCGGGCTCGTAGATCCCGGCCATCACCCGCAGCAGGCTGGACTTGCCGGCGCCGTTGCGGCCGACGATGCCGAGCCGGTCGCCCGACGAGAGCGAGAGGGTGATGTCGCGCAGCGCCTGCACCACGACGCGACCGGTGCCGCGAGGCGGCGCGCCTCCGGAGGAGGTGCCGCGCGGCGGCCCGAACCGCCCGGAGGCGACGGACAGCATGGTCTTTTTCAGCGACCGTGCGCCGCCGTGATAGATCGGGAAATCCAGCGACAGGCCGTCGATGCGCAGGAACGCCGCACCCGGTGGCGTCGCGTCGGCCGGGGCAGCCGCATCGGGCTCCCGCGGCCGCGCGAGCTCGTCCACGCTCACACCCAGAACGCCAGCCGTGGACGGGCGCGGGTGAACACGACCCAGGCCGCCAGCCACAGCAGGACGCTGTCGCCGAGCGCCGCTCCCCACAGCGTCCAGCCCGGCGTGCCGCCGAGCAGCGGGCCACGCACCAGCTCGAGCAGCGCGTAGAACGGGTTCAGCGGCAGCCACCAGCCATGTCGGCCGAGCTGTGCCGGCTTCCAGACGATCGGGGTGATGTAGAAGGCGATCTGCATGATGCTGCCGATGATCGGGGGGACGTCGCGGAAGCGGGCGCAGATGCTGCCGAGCAGGAAGCAGGCGGCGATCCCGTCGAGGAACCACAGCGCCAGTCCCGGCAGCGCCAGGGCGGCCTGCGCGCCGGGCCAGCTGTCGAACAGCGCGAACACGACGATCGGGACCACCAGGTTGTGCGCCAGCACGATGACGTTGCGCGCGACGCAGCGCAGCACCTGCACCGTGAAGGGCATGCGCACCGAGCGGATCATCTGTTCCGCCTCGAGGAACACCGTGCAGCCCTCGCCGATCAGGCCGCTGATGCCGGACTGCCACAGGATCAGCGAGATCGCCAGGAACGGCAGGTACTGGCGCAGCACCATGCCGAACAGGGTGCCGTAGATCAGGCCCATGGAGGCGACCATTACCGCACTGGACAGGGTCAGCCAGAGCGGGCCGAGGGCGGAGCCGCGATAGCGCAGCTTGATGTCGAGCCAGCCGAGCAGGCAGGCGAGCCGCCACTGCCCGACGCCGTCGCTGAGATCCTCGCCGGTGGCGCGCCGGCGCGCCGAGACGCCGCCGCGGGCATCGAGCAGCAGGCCGGTGCCACGAGGCCCGCCGCCGCGAAGGCTCCGGCCACCAAGGCTCGGGCCACCAAGGCTCGGGCCACCAAGGCTTGGGCCACCAAGGCTTGGGCCACGGAGGTTGGCGCCGGGCGGCAGGATCGGCTCACCGCTGGGAATGGCGCTCATCGCGGTCGCGTAGCTCATCCCTCCGCCGCCCGCAATGCGGATCGTGTTGCGGCAAAGGTCATTTGGATGTAGGCGGTAAGCCCCGGTTTCTGCAGGAGCGGGCGAGC
>CAXTOE010000169.1:0-5743 GCA_964245685.1 uncultured Acetobacteraceae bacterium
TTGCTGGCCAGCGCCGCCGGCGCCGCCGCCGCTGGCCAGCAACGACGCCAGCTTCGTGGAAGCGGCTGCCCAGGGCGGCATGGCGGAGGTGCAGATGGGGCAGCTCGCCGATCAGACCTCGAAGAACAAGAGGGTCAAGGCGTTCGCCGAGCAGATGGTAAAGGATCACACGCCGGCCAACGAGCAGCTCAAGCAGCTCGCCACCGCCAAGGGCGCCACCCTGCCGACTGGCCTGAGCGACGAGCAGAACAAGACCCTGACCATGCTGCAGGGCGAGAAGGGCCGCAAATTCGACCATGACTACGTGACGGCCCAGGTGCAGGGTCACAGCGACATGCTCAGCGTGTTCCAGACCGAGGCCGCCTCCGGGACGGATCCGGACCTGAAGAGCTTCGCCGCGCAGACCGTGCCGACGGTCCAGCAGCACCTGACGGAGGCTCAGAAGCTGGCCGCGATGTCGACGCATCACAGGATGATGAAGCATCATCACCAGACCAGCGCGTCCTAGGCGCGAGGCCTGCGCGCCGCCGTCCCGCAGCGACGGGACGGCGGTTTCGCTTCGCGGCGGGGATGCTCGCGGGCACCCTGCCGCGCCCACAGGAGGGACGTCGCCGCCATGTTCATCGCCATGAACCGGTTCCGCGTGGCGCGCGGTTCCGAGACCGATTTCGAGCAGATCTGGCTGTCGCGCGACGTGCACCTGCGCACCGTCGCCGGCTTCGAGGCGTTCCACCTGCTGCGCGGCCCCGAGCACGAGGACTACGTGCTGTACGCCTCGCACACGGTCTGGCGCTCGATCGAGGATTTCGAGGCCTGGACGCGGTCCGACGCCTTCCGCGAGTCCCATCGCGGCGCCGGTCAGCGCTCCGGCCCGTCGCTCTACCTGGGCCCGCCGCAGTTCGAAGGCTTCTCGGTGCTGCAGACGGTCGGTCCCGACGAGACCGCCACGTGAGCATACGCATCGACCGCGTGGTGACGCGCGGCGGCGATCTCGGGCTCACCAGCCTCGGCGACGGCACGCGCGTCAGCAAGGATGCGGTGCGGGTCGAGGCCTACGGCGCCGTCGACGAGGCGAACGCCTCGCTCGGCGTGCTGCGGGCGGCGATGCCGGCGGACAGCGCCTCCGAGCAATTCCTGCGACGGGTGCAGAGCATGCTGTTCGATGTCGGCGCCGATCTCTGCGTGCCCGGCAGCGCCGGTGCCAAGCTGCGACTGAGCGACGCGCCGGTCGAGGCGGTGGAGGCGGAGATCGCCCTGCTGCTGCAGCGGCAGATGCCGCTCGACAGCTTCGTGCTGCCGGCGGGAAGCCAGGCGGCGTCGCTGGCGCACGTCGCGCGCACCATCGTCCGCCGCGCCGAGCGCCGCGTGGTTACCCTGGCCTCCGGCGAGCCGGTGACGCCCGCGGTGATCCAGCTGCTCAACCGCCTGTCCGACTACCTGTTCGTGCTCAGCCGGCACCTCAATGACGACGGACGCGCGGACGTGCTGTGGGTGCGCGGCGGCGCGGCGGCGACACCCGAAGCCGAGTGAGCTAATCCCCGATCGGCCGCTCGCCGCCTGCCAGGACGTCGCGCAGGGCGACGATCTCGCCGATCACGATGATCGCGGGCGTGGGCAGCGGCTCGTCGCGCAGCGCTGCCGCCAGCGTGCCCAGGGTCGCGGTCCGCACCTGCTGCGCCTCGCTCGCCGCCTGCGAGATCGCCGCCGCCGGCGTAGCGGCCGACAGGCCGCCCTCGATCAGCCGCCTGGTGATCTCGCCCAGCGTCCGCACCGCCATGTAGAGCACGATCGGCTGGCCGAGCCGGGCGAGCGCCTCCCAGTCGAGCGAGGCGATCGCGTCCGGCTCTCCCTCGGCGCTGTGGCCGGTGGCGAGCACGATCGCCTGGTTGACGCCCCGCACGGTGGCCGGGATGCCCGCCGCCGCCAGGCCGCTCAGCCCCGACGTCAGGCCGGGGATCACCCGGAACGGGATGCTGGCCTGGATCAGCGCCAGCACCTCCTCGGCTCCGCGCCCGAACACGTAGGGATCGCCGCCCTTCAGCCGCAGCACCCGCTTGTCCTGGCGGGCCAGCGCGATCAGCCGGGCGGTGATGTCGCCCTGGTGGATCGAGGGCCGGCCGCCGCGCTTGCCGGCGAACTCCCGCACCGCCTCGGGTGCCGCCAGCTCCAGCACGCCCGGATCGACCAGGGCGTCGTAGACGATCACGTCGGCCTGGATCAGGCCGCACAGCGCGTGCAGCGTGAGGTGGCCACGGTCGCCGGGCCCGGCACCGGCCAGCCAGACATGGCCGGGCCGCATCACCGGACAGGTTCTCCCGAGCAGCAGCCCGACCGCGGCACCGTAGGGCGTGTCGGGTGCCGCGGAGGGCGGTCGCCCGCGATCGGGGGTGGTCATGGCCGGGCCTGCTCGGGCGCGCCGCGGGGGCGGCGCAGTCTGAAACAGGGTGGTGGCGGATCTGCTGCATTGCAACTTATCTGAGCCTCCGGCACGGCGGATGCGCGGTTTGCCCTGGAATGGGGAGGGTAGCCGGCATAGATCACGCGTGCCGCGGCGCCGGAAGCCGCTCGCGGCAGCAGGGAGAAGTGCAGCCTATGTCCGACCCGGCGACGAACCACTCCCAAAGCCTGCAGGCGCACGGGAACCGCGCGCCGGACGGGATGGGGCTCGGCCACGGGGAGAGCCGCCTGATCACGCCGCCGAGCCGGAGCTATCCGCATCTCAGCCAGGAGCGCGTGTTGAGCGTGCACCACTGGACCGAGCGGCTGTTCTCCTTCACCTGCACGCGCGACGTCAGCCTGCGCTTCGAGAACGGCCAGTTCGCCATGATCGGGCTCGAGGTCGAGGGCAAGCCGCTGCTGCGCGCCTACAGCATGGCGAGTGCCAATTACGAGGATCACCTCGAGTTTCTCAGCATCAAGGTGGCCGAAGGTCCGCTGACCTCGCTGCTGGCGCATCTCGAGGTCGGCGACAGCGTGCTGATCGGGCGCAAGCCGACCGGCACACTGCTGCTGGACAACCTCCGTCCTGGCCGCAACCTCTACCTGCTGGCGACCGGGACCGGGCTGGCCCCCTTCATGAGCCTGATCAAGGACCCGTCGGTGTATGACCGGTTCGAGCGGGTGATCCTGACCCACACCGTCCGCCTGGTGGGCGAGCTCGCCTACGTCAACCACATCCGGCACGAGCTGCCGCGGCACGAGTTCCTGGGCGAGGAGATCGCCGCCAAGCTGAGCTACTATCCGAGCGTGACACGCGAGGAGTTCATGACCTGCGGCAGGATCACCAGCCTGATCGAGAGCGGCAAGATCTTCGCCGACCTGTCGCTGCCGCCGCTGGATCCGGCGCTCGACCGGGTGATGATCTGCGGCAGCAACGAGATGCTGGCCGACACCGAGCGGCTGTTGCTCGCGCGCGGCTTCGATGAGGGCAACAATGCCAAACCGGGCAGCTACGTCGTCGAGAAGGCGTTCGTCGAGCGCTGAGGCGCCGGCGCCGCTGCACCGGGCGAGCCCGCGATGACGTACGATTTCGACCTGCTGGTGATCGGCGGCGGCTCCGGCGGCGTGCGCTGCGCCCGGATCGCCGCCGGCCACGGCGCCAAGGTCGCGGTGGTGGAGGCGCGCCACTGGGGGGGCACCTGCGTCAATCTCGGCTGCGTGCCGAAGAAGATCATGGTGCAGGCCAGCGAGTACAACGACTTCGCCGCGGACTCGCACGGCTTCGGCTGGGACATCGAGCCGGGGCGCCACGACTGGCAGCACCTGATCGGGCACAAGGACCGCGAGATCGGCCGCCTGAACGCGATCTATGTCCGTCTGCTGGAGAACGCCGGCGTCACCCTGTTCGAGGGCCGCGCCCGCTTCGACGGACCGCGCAGGGTGGTGATCGAGCCCGGGCCGCTCGCGCCCGACGCCGAGGCGCGCACCGTCAGCGCCGAGCGGATCGTGATCGCGACCGGCGGCATGCCGCTGGTGCAGCCGCACATCGAGGGCCAGGAGCTCGGCATCACCTCGGACCAGGCGTTCCACCTGGAGCGGCGTCCGCAGCGGCTGGTGATCGTGGGCTCCGGCTATATCGGGGTGGAGTTCTCCGGCATCTTCGCGGGCCTCGGCTCCGAGGTCAGCCTGCTGTTCCGCCAGGAGCTGCCGTTGCGCGGTTTCGACCACGACCTGCGGGTGGCGCTCGACGACGCGATGCAGGAGCGCGGCATCGTGCGCCACCGCAGCACCCTGCTGCACCGGATCGAGCGCGAGCGCGGCGCATTGCGGCTGACCCTGGTCGATGGCAGGGAGCTCGAGACCGACCTGGTGTTCTTCGCCGTCGGGCGCGTCCCCAACGTGGCCGGGCTCGGGCTGGAGACCACGCGGGTGCGCACCACCGAGGCGGGGCGGGTGATGGTCCGCGACGAGGTGCATCAGGGCGGCGAGACCGACGAGCCGGGCATCTACGCCATCGGCGACGTCACCAACCGGCTGAACCTGACCCCGGTGGCGATCGCCGAAGGTCACATGCTGGCCGACCGGCTGTTCTCCGGAACGCCGCGGGAGTGGCGCTTCGACACCGTGCCGAAGGCGGTGTTCTTCACCCCGCCCTTGGCGAGCGTCGGCCTGAGCGAGGAGGAGGCGGCAGCACGCGGCCTCGCCGACATCTATTGCGGCCGCTTCAAGTCGATGCGTCACACCATGAGCGGCCGCAGCCGCACCAACACCGTCAAGCTGGTGGTCGATCACGACAGCCAGGTGGTGCTCGGCGCCCACATGCTCGGCGAGGACGCGCCGGAGATCATGCAGGGGCTGGCGATCGCCGTCACCGCCGGCCTGAAGAAGGCCGATTTCGATCGCACCGTGGGCATCCATCCGAGTTCCGCCGAGGAGTTCGTCACCCTGCGGACGCTGACCCGCGTCGCCGGCGCTCCCGCCTGAGCGACCGGTCGGGCGGCCCCTCGGCCGCGGATCCGGAGGCGATCGCGCCGGATGCCTGGCTGCTGCGCGGCCTGTGCGTCGACGAGGCGGCGGTCCTGCTCGAGACGGTGCGGGAGGTCGCGAGCCGGGCGCCGTTCCGCCGCATGGTCACGCGTCGCGGCGGCACGATGGCGGTGGCGATGACCAATTGCGGCGACGCGGGCTGGGTCTCGGACCGGCGCGGCTATCGCTACGAGGCGCTGGATCCGGTGAGCGGTCTGCCCTGGCCGCCGCTGCCGGAGCCGTTCGCCGCCCTCGCGGCCCGCGCCGCGAGGGCGGCGGGCTTCGCGTCGCGCGCAGTCGATGCCTGCCTGATCAACCGATACCTTCCCGGCGACCGGCTGTCGCTGCACCAGGATCGCGACGAGCCGGACCTCTCGGCGCCGATCGTCTCGGTGTCGCTGGGCCTGCCGGCGACCTTCCTGTTCGGGGCCGCGCGCCGCGACGATCCGGTGCGTCGCTGCCGGCTCGCGCACGGCGACGTCCTGGTCTGGGGCGGAGCGTCGCGCCTCGCCTTCCACGGCGTGGCGCCGGTGCCGAAGGGAGAGCATCCGGCGACCGGGGCGTGCCGGATCAACCTGACCTTGCGCACCGCGGCGCTCTAGATCATTATTCTGGCGGCTGAGTCACGTCTCAGACTGATCCAGCCTGAGAGGATCAGGCGCTAGCCGTCCGGGCGCTCCGCCGCATCGCCCTCCTGGCGCTTTCTCTCCGGCGCGAATGGGTGGATAAAGGCGCCCCCGCGGCCTGGGCCGCGCGCCGCCAGGCCTGTCCCGGATCC
>CAXTOE010000169.1:5753-6292 GCA_964245685.1 uncultured Acetobacteraceae bacterium
ATCGATGAACGCGTCGCCCGCCCACCGGATCGTCCAGACCCAGAACTCGCCCGGCTGGACCCCGGCGAGCTGGCGCGGCTGTCCGATCCAGCAGGCGCCGACCTATCCGGATGCGGCGGCGGCGGCGGCGGTGGAAGCTCGCCTGCGCCGCTATCCGCCGCTGGTGTTTGCCGGCGAGGCGCGTCGCCTGAAGCAGCAGCTGGCGCTGGCCGGCGAGGGCCGTGCCTTCGTGCTGCAGGGCGGCGCCTGTGCGGAGAGCTTCGGCGAGTTCACCGCCGACATCATACGCGACACCTTCCGTGTGCTGCTGCAGATGTCGGTGGTGCTGACCTTCGGCGCCAAGGTGCCGGTGGTGAAGCTGGGCCGCATGGCCGGCCAGTTCGCCAAGCCGCGCTCGTCGGACACCGAGACCGTGGCCGGCCGCAGCCTGCCCGCCTACCGCGGCGACATCATCAACGGTGCCGCGTTCACCGCGGCGTCGCGCGTCGCCGATCCGGCGCGCATGGAGACCGGCTACTTCCAGTCCGCTGGCACGCTGA
>CAXTOE010000170.1:0-6282 GCA_964245685.1 uncultured Acetobacteraceae bacterium
GCAGAGGGCAGCCGAGTAATGCGCAGCGAAGAGAGCGGCCCCGAGTTCGTCGCCGGCTGGGCGCGCAACGCGGCCGCCTTGTCCGAGAGCTACCAGCCCCACCAGGAGCACGACGCCTGCGGCGTCGGACTGATCGCCGCCCTGGACGGCGAGCGCAGGCGCGACGTGGTCGAGGCCGGGATCGCGGCGCTCAAGGCGGTGTGGCACCGTGGTGCCGTGGATGCCGACGGCAAGACCGGGGACGGTGCCGGCATCCATGTCGAGATCCCGCAGGACTTCTTCGCCGACGCGATCGGTCGCACCGGCAGCCGCGCCGACGGCCAGCTGATCGGCATCGGCATGGTGTTCCTGCCGAAGACCGACCTGTCGGCGCAGGAACGCTGCCGCACGATCGTCGAGAGCCAGATCCTGGCGTTCGGCTACGGCATCCATGGCTGGCGCCAGGTGCCGATCGACACCGCCTGCATCGGCGAGAAAGCCAACGCGACGCGGCCCGAGATCGAGCAGATCATGATACGCAACCTGCCGAATTCCTCGGAGGCGCAGTTCGAGCGCGACCTCTACGTGATCCGGCGCCGGATCGAGAAGCAGGCGATCGCCGACCAGGTGGGCGAGCTGTACATCTGCTCGCTGTCGTGCCGCTCGGTGATCTACAAGGGCATGTTCCTGGCCGAGAACCTGACCGACTTCTATCCGGACCTGCTCGATCCGCGCTTCGTCAGTCGGTTCGCGATCTACCACCAGCGCTACTCGACTAACACCTTCCCGACCTGGCGGCTGGCGCAGCCGTTCCGCAAGCTCGCCCATAACGGCGAGATCAACACGATCTCGGGCAACACCAACTGGATGAAGAGCCACGAGACGCGCCTCGCCGATGCCTCTCTCGGCGGCTACATCGACGACATCAAGCCGGTGATCCAGGCCGGCGGCTCCGACACCGCCTCGCTCGACAACGTCTTCGAGCTGTTCACCTTCACCGGGCGCGACGCGCCGATGGCGAAGTCGCTGATGATCCCCGCCAGCATCGTCGACGGGCCGGCGATGACCGACGCGCATCGCGACATGTTCCTGTACTGCCACGCGGTGATGGAGCCGTGGGACGGCCCCGCGGCGGTCTGCGCCACCGACGGGCGGTGGGTGATCGCGGGGCTCGACCGCAGCGGCCTGCGCCCGCTGCGCTACACCGTCACCGCCGGCGACATGCTGATCGTCGGCTCCGAGACCGGCATGGTGAAGGTGCCGGAGGGCGAGATCGTCCGCCGCGGCCGGCTCGGCCCGGGGCAGACGGTGGCCGTCGACCTGGAGGCGCGGCACTTCTACGACGACGACGCGCTGCTCGACCTGCTCTCGGCGCGGGAGGATTTCGGCGGCTGGTCAAAGCGCATCCACCGCATCGACGAGATCGTGCGCGCCGACCTGGTGGAGCCGTCGCTCTATGCCGGCGAGGAGCTGCGTCGGCGACAACTCGCGGTCGGCACCACGCTCGAGGAGCTCGAGATGATCCTGCACCCGATGGGGCTGCAGGGCGCCGAGGCGGTGGGCAGCATGGGCGACGACACTCCGCTCGCGGTGCTGTCGGAGAGCTATCGCGGGCTCGCGCACTATTTCCGCCAGGCCTTCAGCCAGGTCACCAACCCGCCGATCGACAGCCTGCGCGAGACCCGGGTGATGAGCCTGACCACGCGGCTCGGCAACCTCGGCAACGTGCTCGACCAGGACGAGCGGCAGTGCGAGCTGCTGCAGCTCGCCACACCGATGCTGACCAGCGGCGAGCACGCCGCCCTGCGCGAGTTCCTCGGCGCCAATTCCTGCGTGATCGACTGCACCTTCCCCGCCGAGGCCGGCGAGGCCGGGCTGCGCGCCGCGATCGAGCGGATCCGCCGCGAGGCGGAAGAACATGTGCGCGCGGGATGCACGCACGTCTTCCTCACCGACGAGCACCAGTGCGCCGAGCGCGCCTACGTCCCGATGATCCTCTCGACCGGAGCGGTGCACACGCACCTGGTGCGGCACTCGCTGCGCACCTTCACCAGCCTGAACGTGCGAACTGCGGAATGCCTCGACGTGCACGCGATGGCGGTGATGATCGGCGTAGGTGCGACCACGATCAACCCGTACCTGGCCCAGGAGAGCATCGCCGACCGGCATCGTCGCGGCCTGTTCGGCGACAGCTCGCTGCGCGCGGCGGTGGAGCGCTATCGGCAGGCGATCAACAAGGGCCTGCTGAAGACGATGTCCAAGATGGGCATCTCGGTGATCGCCTCCTATCGCGGCGGCTGCAACTTCGAGGCGATCGGGCTGTCGCGCGCGCTGGTGGCGGAGTTCTTCCCCGGCATGCCGTCGCGCATCTCCGGCATCGGCCTGTCCGGCCTCGCGCAGAACGTGCTGACCCGGCACCAGGCGGCCTGGTCGGAGGAGGCGATCACCCTGCCGGTCGGCGGCCTCTACAAGATGCGGGTGCGCGGCGAGGTGCACGCCTTCGACGGCGGTCTGATCCACACGCTGCAGACCGCCTGCGCCACCGACAGCTTCACCACCTACCGGCGCTACGCCGACGCCGTGCGCCGGCAGAAGCCGGTGGCGCTGCGCGACCTGCTGGATTTCCGCGGCGGACGCACGCCGATCCCGGTCGAGGACGTCGAGAGCATCACCGAGATACGCAAGCGGCTGCTCGCACCTGGCATCTCGCTCGGCGCGCTCAGCCCGGAGGCGCACGAGACGCTGTCGATCGCGATGAACCGGATCGGCGCGCGCTCTGATTCCGGCGAAGGCGGCGAGGATCCGGCGCGCTCGAAGCCGCGCGCCAACGGCGACAACGCGTCCTCGGCGATCAAGCAGATCGCCTCGGGCCGCTTCGGGGTGACCGCGCAGTACCTGAACGACTGCCGCGAGATCGAGATCAAGATGGCCCAGGGTGCGAAGCCCGGGGAGGGCGGCCAGCTGCCCGGCTTCAAGGTCACCGGGCTGATCGCCAAGCTGCGTCACGCAACACCCGGCGTCACCCTGATCTCGCCGCCGCCGCACCACGACATCTACTCGATCGAAGACCTCGCCCAGCTCATCTACGACCTCAAGCAGATCAACCCGGATGCCACCGTCACGGTGAAGCTGGTGGCGCGCTCGGGCATCGGCACCATCGCCGCCGGGGTCGCCAAGGCGCGCGCCGACGCGATCCTGATCTCTGGGCACTCCGGCGGCACCGGCGCCAGCCCGCAGACCTCGGTCAAGTACGCCGGCCTGCCCTGGGAGATGGGGCTCGCCGAGGCGCACCAGGTGCTGATGCTGAACCGGTTGCGACACCGGGTGAAGCTGCGCACGGACGGCGGCCTCAAGACCGGGCGCGACGTGGTGATCGCCGCCATGCTGGGTGCCGAGGAGTTCGGCATCGGCACCGCGAGCCTGGTGGCGATGGGCTGCATCATGGTGCGGCAGTGCCACTCCAACACCTGCCCGGTCGGCATCTGCTCGCAGGACGAGGCGTTGCGCGCCAAGTTCGAGGGCACGCCGGAGAAGGTGATCAACCTGTTCTCGTTCATCGCCGAGGACGTGCGCAACATTCTGGCCTCGCTCGGCTTCTCCAGCGTGAACCAGATCATCGGCCGCACCGACCTGCTGCACCAGGTGAGCCGCGGTGCCGACTATCTCGACGACCTCGACCTCAACCCGCTGCTGGCGCAGGCCGACCCGGGGCCGCATGCGCGCTACTGCACCCGCGAGGGCCGCAACGAGGTGCCGGAGACCCTGGACGCGCAGATGATCGCCGACAGCAAGCCCCTGTTCGAGCACGGCGAGAAGATGCAGCTGCACTACAACGTGCAGAACACGCACCGCGCCATCGGCACCAAGATCTCCAGCAAGATCGTGCGTCGCTTCGGCATGGAGACGCTCAATCCGGGCCACCTGACGGTGCGGCTGCGCGGCTCGGCCGGACAGTCGCTCGGCGCGTTCGCGGTGCGCGGGCTGAAGCTCGAGGTGATCGGCGACGCCAACGACTATGTCGGCAAGGGCCTGTCGGGTGCGACCATCGTGCTGCGCCAGGCGCCGTCGTCGCAGCTGATCAGCAACGAGAACGCGATCATCGGCAACACGGTGCTGTACGGCGCCACCTCCGGCGCGCTCTACGCCGCGGGGCAGGCCGGCGAGCGGTTCGCGGTGCGCAACTCCGGCGCCATCGCGGTGGTCGAGGGCTGCGGCTCGAACGGCTGCGAGTACATGACCGGCGGCACCGTCGTCATACTCGGGTCGATCGGAGACAATTTCGGCGCCGGCTTCACCGGCGGCACCGCGTTCGTCTACGACCGCCGCGGCGACTTCGAACTGCGGGTCAATGCCGACACGCTCGGCTGGGGCCGCGTCATCGATCCCGCGGTCGAGGCAGAGCTGCGCGACCTGGTGGAGACGCATGCGCGCGAGACCAGCAGCCGCTTCGCGGCGTTGCTGCTGCACGAGTGGAGCACGGCGCTGCAGCATTTCTGGCACGTGGTGCCGAAGGAGTACGCCCGCGTGCTGAGCCAGAGCGAACGGCCGCAGATCGCGCTGCGGGCCTGAGCCGGCACGGTCGCGGCGCGGGCCTTGACCGGCAGGAGCCGGAGGCCCAGACCGCGCCCGGAGGGTGCCGCCCCTCCGTGGGAGGCTCGCATGCCACTGTTCCTGCCACGTCGCCTGCTGCTGGGAGGCTTCGCCGGCCTCGCGCTGACCCCCGGTGCGGGCGCCGATCCGTCTCGCCGCGGCATCACCGTGGGATGCTGGGGCGGCGCCTATGGCGAGGCGCTGCGGACGCTGATCGACCGGCCGCTCGCCGTCGGCTCGGAGATCGAGGTCCGACAGGTCGCGGCCGGAGAACAGGCCCGCGTCGCCGGCATCGCCGACCTGGACGTGGCCTTGCTCTCCGGGATCGACGCCTACCGGCTGTCGCTGCAGCAGCTCTTCGTGCCGGTGACCACGGCCGGCGTCGGGGCGCTGCCGCACGTGCTGACCGCGCTGCGCGTGCCGTACGGGGTGCCGCAGGCGCGCACCGCGATGTGCGTGGTCTACAACGCCTCAAAGGTCAGCACGCCGCCGCGCGGCTTCGCCGCCCTGTTCGAGGCGGCGCGGCTCGGCCAGGCCGGCTTCTCCAGCGAGGTCGCGGTGCACAACCTGGCGGCCGCCGCGATCGCCCAGCGCGCGGTGCCGGCGAGCCTGGAGCGGGCGAAGTCGACCTTCATCGCGCTCAAGAAGGCCGGCACCCTGCGCATCTATGCCGACAACGAGGCGCTCGGCCAGGCGCTGGCCTCCGGCGAGATCGCGATGGCGCCGATGTGGCGCTCGCGCGCCTACATCTGGCGACAGGCCGGGCGCGACGTACGCGACAGCGTTCCGGTCGAGGGCGCGATCCCGTTCCTGATCCTGGCCTGCGTGCCGCGGCAGAGCCGATCGGTTGCCCCGGCGATGCTCTACCTCGATGCCCTGCTGCATCCGGACAGCCAGGCCGCGATGGCGCAGCGGCTCGGCCTGCTGCCCACCGTCGACACGGTGCGGCTCGACCGCAAGCTGCTCGCCACGATCGGCTTCAGCGCCACCCAGACCGCCCGCTTCAGGCCGCTGTCGCTGGCGGCGGTGGCGCAGAACGGGGTCGCGCTGCGTCGCTTCTGGGACCAGGAGCTGGCCTGACCGCCGCTCGCGCAACTCATTGCCCGCCCGCAATGTAATAAAACGGAGACACAAGCGCCGCCGCGGGAGCCCTAGAAGGTCGGCTTCACGGTTGGAGCGGATCTCATGTCAGACGTCGCGATGCAGCGAGCGACGCGGTTCCAGGAGCGCACCCCCGGCGCCGGGCCCAGCCTCGCCGGCTCCGGCCTGTTCGTCCTGCTGCTCGCCTGTGGCCTGGGCTACGCCGTCTACGGGCTGGTGTCGGACATGCACGCGACGAATGCGCCGCCGCTGGCGATCGGCACCTTCGTGCTGCTCGGCCTGGCGCTGCTGATCGCGCTCGGCTTCGAGTTCGTCAACGGCTTCCACGACACCGCCAACGCGGTCGCGACCGTCATCTACACCCACTCGCTTGAGCCGCACATCGCCGTCGTCTGGTCCGGCTTCTTCAACTTCCTTGGCGTGTCGCTTTCGACCGGCCTCGTCGCCTACAACATCGTCTCGCTGCTGCCGATCGAGCTGATCCTGTCGATCACATCGTCGGCGGGCTTCGCGATGGTCTTCTCGATGCTGATCGCCGCGATCATCTGGAATCTCGGCACCTGGTGGCTCGGGCTGCCGGCGTCGTCTTCCCACACTCTGATCGGCTCGATC
>CAXTOE010000171.1:0-2914 GCA_964245685.1 uncultured Acetobacteraceae bacterium
ATCCTGGGCACGCCGCGCCGTGCCGCCCGGCTGCGCGCCGAGGCGTTGCTCGGGACCTTCGGCCTCGCCCACCGGCTCGACCACCTGCCCGGCAAGCTCTCGGGAGGCGAGCAGCAGCGCGTCGCGATCGCGCGCGCGCTGGCGAACCGGCCGCGCGTGCTGCTCGCCGACGAACCGACCGGGAACCTCGACGCCGCGACCGCGGATCAGGTGTTCGACGAGCTGCTGCGCGTGGTCCGCGGCGAGGGGCTCGCGGCCCTGATCGCCACCCACAACGTCGAGCTCGGCCGTCGCATGGACCGGACCGTGACCCTGCGCGAGGGGAGGGTGGTGGCCGCCTGACGCCGCGCCGCAGGCGCCGCTTCACGCCGGGGCCTGCGGCCGGCCGGACGCCCGCGCGCACAATGCGAGGAACTCCTCGCGCGACAGCCCCGGCCACTGCAGCACGTATGCTTCGGCCATGCCCTCGCGGAACTGCCCGATCAGCGCGCCGCGCGCCTCGACGTCGGGGCAGAGGCTGGCCAGCAGCTCCAGGCCTGCGCGGTGCGACAGCAGGATCTCGACGCCGCGGTCGGTCTGGATCGCCTGCGCGAGCCCCGGCTCGTTGCCGTAGACCCATTCGGCGCTGACCGTGTAGCCGTCGCCGTCGGTCGCGACCTCGTACAGGTCGCGCAGCACAGCCCAGGGGAAGTCCGCACCCGCCAGCGGCGAGCGGTAGAAACGCACCGGCCGGCCGCGCAGCGTGACACGATGCAGCAGCGGCGCGTCCCCGTACGGCATCCCGTACGGGACCCGGACGTCCTGCTGCCGACGCGCCCGCTCTCGCGCCCGCACGCGTCGTAGGATCACGGCCGCGATGGTCATCGCCACCGCGAGATAGCCGAGCATGGCCCAGATCACGAACATCCGGCGTCCCGGCCGAGGCGGCGGCGGCAGGCCGTCCGCCGACCCCAGCTAGCCATTCGGATGTCTTGCTGCGCGAGGCGGCGGCCGATATACACGCAATCGTATCAAAATAGTAACCAATCATGAAAACGCTGAACGTAGCCGCCGCCGCTGCCAAGGCCGACAGCCGGCCGCTGATGGTGTCGAGACCGGAGCTGCTGCTCGATGGCACGGATCTGGCTTTCCGCCAGCTGGTCCACGACATCATGGCGTTCGCGGCGCGCATGCAGGAGAACCGGTCGCGGGTCGCCGGCTATGTCGGCCTGACCGGGCAGCAATACACGATCCTGATCACGATCGCGCACCACCAGGAGCAGGACGGCTTCGGCATCATCCAGGTCGCCGACTACCTCCGCCTCAGCGGCGCCTTCGTCACCATCGAGGTCAACAAGCTGGTCGAGGCGGCACTGGTGCGCAAGAAGCCGAACCCCAACGATCGGCGTCGCGTGCTGCTCTCGGTGACGCCGAAGGCGCGAGAGCTGATCGACAGGCTGAGCCGGATACAGCGGCCGAGCAACGACACCATCTTCGCCAGCCTGTCGGCGACCGAGTTCCAGATGCTGCGCAAGATCATCCCGCAGCTGGTCGAGGCGACCGACCAGTCGCTCAAGCTGATCGACTTCCTGACCGCCGACGGCGCCCAGGTGAGCACGCTGCGCTAGATCATGACGCGAGCGTCCGCCGTTCAGCTCTCGAGCACGCTGTCCCAGTACAGGTAGTCGCGCCAGCTCTCGTGCAGGTAGTTCGGCGGGAACGCCCGCCCGTTCTCCTGCAGCTCCCAGGTAGTGGGCTGCGTGGGGCTCTTGCGCGGATGCATCCGGCACTCGCGCGGCAGCCGCGATCCCTTGAGCAGGTTGCAGCTGCCGCAGGCGGTGACGACGTTCTCCCAGGTGGTGCGGCCGCCGCGGCAGCGCGGGATCACGTGGTCGAAGGTCAGGTCGTGCGTCGGCAACCGGTCGAGGCAGTACTGGCAGGAGAAGTTGTCGCGCAGGAACACGTTGAACCGGGTGAAGGCCGGCTTGCGCGCCGCCGGGATGTAGTCCTTCAGCGCGATCACGCTGGGCAGCCGGAACTCCTGGCTCGGCGAGCGCACCACCCGCTCGTACTCGTTGAGCACCGAGACGCGGTCGAGGAACACCGCCTTGACCGCGTCCTGCCAGGACCACACCGAGAGCGGGAAGTACGACAGGGGCCGGAAATCCGCATTGAGCACGAGAGCCGGGAAATGCAGGCCGCCGTCAGGCAAAGACGCATCCTTTCGCGGGCGATCGCGCAGACGTCCGATCGAATCCAACGCCTGACTTGCTGCGCCGCCTATACCCGCACACTCTATCGCAGAGGCTCCGCAGCCCTGCAAGCAGACCGGTTTGCTCGTCATGATCTTGTCAGACGCTGCCCTCGCGGGCCCGGTCACCAGCCGCTTCGCGCCCAGTCCGACCGGGCCGCTGCATCTCGGACACGCCTATTCCGCCCTGCTGTCCTGGCGCCGCGCCCGCGACTCGGGCGGCCGCTTCCTGCTCCGGCTCGAGGATATCGACCCGTCGCGCTGCCGGCCCGAGCACGCCGAGGCGATCCTGCAGGACCTGGCGTGGCTCGGGCTGGACTGGGACGGACCGGTGCGGGTGCAGTCGCAGCACATGGTGTCGTACCGCGCCGTGCTCGACCGGCTGCAGGCGGAGGCGCTGCTGTATCCGTGCTTCTGCAGCCGCGCCGAGATCCTGGCCGAGCTGGCGCAGTCGTCGCATGCGCCGCACCAGGCGCCGGATCACGCGCCCGACGGCGCGCCGCGTTATCCCGGCACCTGCCGGCGGCTCGACCCCGTGGTGCGACGCGACCGGCTGCAGGCCGGCCAGCCGCACGCGCTGCGCCTGGACATGGCGGCGGCGCTGCGCCGGCTCTCCGGCAGCGCGGCGCTCCGCTTCGAGGATGCCGGCGCTTCCGCCGCATCGCGCTGGCAGCCGTGCCGGCC
>CAXTOE010000171.1:2924-4325 GCA_964245685.1 uncultured Acetobacteraceae bacterium
GCTACCATCTCTGCGTCACCCACGACGACTGGCGGCAGGAGGTCAGCCTGGTGGTGCGCGGGGGTGGACCTGCGTCCCGCGACCGACCTGCACCGGCTGCTGCAGGCGCTGATGGGCTGGACGGCGCCGGCCTATCTCCATCATCCTCTGCTGCACGATGCGTCGGGGCAGCGATTGGCGAAACGCGACGCAGCTGGCACGCTTCGTGTTCTGCGCGAGCGCGGCCTGGCCGCGTCCGAGGTTCGGGCGGCGGCCCTGCGCGGGGCCTGACCACCAGCCTGGAGATGCCCTTGTCCGCTTCGAGCCCGGTGCGCCCGCAGCAGTCGGACAACCCGATCCTGTACCAGATCAACACCCGTGTGCTGCTGGGCAGCATCGCCCGCAGGTTCGGCCGGCCGGCGACGCTGGACGACATCCCCGACCAGGCGCTGCGCGCGGTCGCCGAACTCGGCTTCGAATGGGTGTGGTTCCTCGGCGTCTGGCAGACCGGCGAGCAGGGGCGTGCCGTCTCGCGCAGCCACGCCGCCTGGCAGCAGGGCTTCCGCGCGGCGCTGCCCGACCTGTCGCAGGACGACATCTGCGGCTCGCCGTTCGCCATCGCCGGCTACCAGGCGGAGCCTCGCTTCGGCGGCAACGACGCGCTCGGCCGCCTGCGCCAGCGCGTCAGCCAGGCCGGGCTGCGTCTGATGCTCGACTTCGTGCCCAACCACCTGGCACTCGACCATCCCTGGGTGCGGCAGCGGCCTGCCCTGTTCATCCAGGGAACCGAGGCGGCGCTGGCGGCGGAGCCGGAGAACTGGATCGCCATCGACACCGAGCAGGGCCGGCTCGTGCTCGCGCACGGGCGGGATCCGTATTTTCCCGGCTGGCCCGACACGGTGCAGCTCGACTACGCCAATCCCGACACCCAGGCGGCGATGCGCGACGTGGTGCTCGAGATCGCCGGGCGCTGCGACGGGCTGCGCTGCGACATGGCCATGCTGCTGCTGCCGGCGGTGTTCGAGCGCTGCTGGGCCGGCTGGCTGCACGGGCGGCCGGTCGCCTCGTTCTGGGAGCAGACGATCCCCGGCCTGCGCGCCGCCTCGCCCGGGTTCTGCCTGCTGGCCGAGGTCTACTGGGACCTGGAATCGAGACTGCTCGAACAGGGCTTCGACTACGCCTACGACAAGGGGCTGTACGACGCCCTGCGTGCGTCCGACGCGGGCCGCGTGCGCGCGTTGCTGAGCGCCGACGTGGCCGCGCAGTCGCATCTGGCGCGCTTCCTGGAAAACCACGACGAGCCGCGCGCCGCGGCGAGCTTCGGACTGCAGCAGCACAAGGCCGCGGCGGTGCTGAGCTTCTGCGCACCGGGCCTGCGCTTCCTGCACCAGGGCCAGCTCGAAGGGGCCCGCGTGCACATCC
>CAXTOE010000171.1:4335-5613 GCA_964245685.1 uncultured Acetobacteraceae bacterium
CATCCCGATCCATCTCGATCGCGGCCCGGCGGAGGGCATCGATCCGGCGATACACGAGTTCTACCTCGACCTGCTGTCCGTGCTGCGCGACCCGCTGCTGCGCCACGGCAGGTTCGAGCCGCTCGAGCCGGGTGCCGCCTGGGAGGGCAACCCGAGCCACGAGGCCTTCACCGCCTCGACCTGGTCGGACGCGGGCGGCCCGCGCCTGCTCTGCGTGGTGAACTACCGGTCCGACCGCGGGCAGTGCCGCGTACGCATCGTCCACCCGACGCTGCACGGCCGCGTGGTGTCGCTGTCGGACCGCCTCGGCCCGGAGCACTACGCGCGCGACGGCGACATGCTCGGCGGCGAGGGGCTCTACCTCGACCTTCCCGGCTGGGGCTACAACCTGTTCGCGATCGGCTGACCCTCAGTAGCCGTAACCGTAGCCGTAGCCATGATAGGGGTGATGGTAGTAGCCGGGGTAGCCGTACGGGGCGATGATGCAGCCGCCGAGCGATGCCGTGAGCCCCGCGACCACGATCAGCCTGGCGGCCCGCCCGAGCCATGTTCTTGTCTGCATGACGATCTCCATGATGTGGATACCGACAACAGATGGCGCCGCCAGTGCGGCATTTCCGTGGTTTGGGATCTCGCTTCGTAACTTCGCGCGACGCGTCTGCGCCTCAGCGCCGCGCCGGCACGCCGCCGCCCATGGCGCGGCGGTAGCCCCTGGGGCTGATCGACAGCTCTCGCGCGAACCGCTCGCGCAGCGTGACCGCGGACTCGAAGCCGACCTGCAGCGCCACCTGCTCCACCGTCAGCCGCGTGGTCTCGAGCAGCGCCTGCGCGCGACGCACACGGGCGGTCAGCATCCATTGCAGCGGCGTGGTGCCGAGTTGCGCGCGGAAGCGACGGCTGAACGAGCGCGTGCTCATGCCGGCATGGCGCGCGATCTCGGCGAGTGGTGGCGAGCGGTGCAGGTTGCGCAGCATCCAGTGCAGCACCGGCGCCAGCGTCGTCTCCGGTGCGAGCGGCGCGTGGACGATGAACTGCGCCTGGCCGCCGTCGCGCTCCAGCGGCATCACCGCCAGACGCGCGGCGTCGGCCGCCACCGCCGCGCCGTGGTCGCGACGCAGCATGTGCAGGCACAGGTCCATCCCGGCGGCGGCGCCGGCCGAGGTCAGCACCGCACCCGCATCGACGAAGAGCACGTCCGGATCGACCTCGATCGCAGGATGGCGGGCGGCGAGGGCTGCTGCGGCGCGCCAGTGCGTGGTGGCGCGACGTCCGTCGAGC
>CAXTOE010000171.1:5623-6243 GCA_964245685.1 uncultured Acetobacteraceae bacterium
GACCAGACCTCGCAATCGACCGCGGAGGTTCGCGGGCAGATCGAGGCGATCCGCGCGCCACGAGCGGCGGCACCACGCACCGCCGCGATGACAGCCTCGGGCATCGGCCGTTCGTGATCGGCGACGCCGGGCACGATCACGGTGTCGGCGGCCGCGACCTGATCGAGGCCGAACGGGACGTGCAGGTCGAAGGCGCTCCCTCCGACGCGCGCCGCCTCGCCGCACACCCGCACCGCGTAGAGGGCCCCTCGGCCGGCAGAGCGGGCGTGGCCGAACACCTCGCACGGCATGGCGAGCTCGAACGGCACGACGCCATCGAAGGCGATCACCGCGATCACGTGCATGACGTGCTTCCTCGGGACCGGCATGCGGGAGGCTTGCCATCGCCAGCCCAGTTGGCCGGATCTCGTCGGTAACGGTCGATTTCGCCACTCACGCCCGCCGTCGTGGGCCACGATGCTGCGGCGGTCAAGCAACCGAGGTGATGATGACCGACATCCACGCGACCGCGCCGCCCTCCGCCCCGCTGCAGATCGGCATGCTGCTCTATCCCGGCCTGACCCTGCTCGACCTGGTCGGCCCGCAGGCGGTGCTGGGCTGGCACGGCCAGACCCACCTCG
>CAXTOE010000172.1:0-4352 GCA_964245685.1 uncultured Acetobacteraceae bacterium
CATCATGGTGCAGATCCAGTCGAGCTGGTTCCCGCTCTACGACCGCAACCCGCAGCGCTACGTCGACAACATCTTCCTCGCCAAGCCGGCCGACTACCAGACCGCCGAGATCCACGTCCAGGACAGCAGCACGATCACGCTGCCGGTGATGAAGTAGCCATCCCTGCCTCGGACGCGCGCCGGCCGAGGCAGACGCCTGATCACGGAGACGAGACCGAAGATTGGAAAATGCTGCACTGCACCCTAATAAAGCGGGATAGCCGGACCTTATGGTCCGGCACACATGCCTCCACGCGAGAAGGAATCCCGCGCATGCTGACGATCGGCGACCAATTTCCGAGCTTCAACCTCAAGGCCGTCAGGGGGGGCCCCGCCGGGCTCGAGCTGAAGAGCGCCTTCACCGAGGTCAGCGACACGAGCGACGCCGGCAAGTGGAAGCTGGTGTTCTTCTGGCCGAAGGACTTCACCTTCGTCTGCCCCACTGAGATCGTCGCCTTCGGCAAGCTCAGCGGCGAGTTCGCAGACCGCGACACCGTGGTCTATGGCGTGTCGATCGACAGCGAGTTCGTGCACCTGAATTGGCGTCTCAACCACGACGAACTGCGCCAGCTGGAGATCCCGATGCTCGCCGACGGCAAGCGCGAGCTCAGCACGGCGCTGGGCGTGCTCGACCGCAACGAGGGCGTCGCCATGCGGGCCACGTTCCTGGTGGATCCGCAGGGCATCATCCGCTTCGCCAGCGTCAACGACCTGTCGGTCGGCCGCAACCCGCAGGAGGTCCTGCGCGTGCTCGACGCGCTGCAGAGCGACGAGCTGTGCCCGTGCAACTGGAGCCAGGGCGAGGAGCACCTCAAGCCCGCCGCCTGAGGTCGCACCACACGATGCCGCTGCGGCCCGTCGCTGTCGCGGGGGGTCGTTCTTTCAATCCGCCGCCACGAGGGCCTGCCATGTCGATCGAGACGATCAAGAGCTGGATTCCGGACTACGCCAAGGACCTGAAGCTCAATCTCGGCTCGCTCGCGAACGAGACGTTGCTGACGCCGCAGCAGCTCGCCGGCACCTTCATCGTCTCCGCCCTGGCCTCGCGCAACGCTGCCGTCACCCGCGCGATCCTCGCCGAGTTCGGCCCTAAGCTCAGCCCCGAGGCGCTCACCGCAGCCAAGGCCGCGGCCTCGATCATGGCGATGAACAACGTCTATTACCGCTTCGTGCACCTGGTCGGCGGCGACTACGCCAACCTGCCGGCGCGGCTGCGCATGAACGTGATCGGCCGGCCCGGCATCGACAAGGTCGATTTCGAGCTGTGGTCGCTCGCCGTCTCGGCGGTGAACGGCTGCGGCATGTGCATCGAGAGCCACGAGAAGGTGCTGCGCGCCGGCGGCCTGACCACCGAGCAGGTGCAGGCCGCGGTGCGCGTCGCCTCCGTGGTGCATGCGGTGGCCGCAATCGTCGATGGCGAGGAGGCGCTCGCCCACGCCTGAGCCGCGGCTGCCGCGTCGCGGCGGCGTCATTCGCTCTGGCGCACCATCGGGTCGTGCGCCGCGGGCTGGATGAACAGGCGCTGCAGCGGGTAGGAGATCCAGACCCGGTTGAAGCGCAGGAAGTCGTCGCCCAGGATCATGTCGTCGATGTCCGCGTCGGCGACCACGAACGGGAAGTTGTTCATCCGCTCGGCACCGATCTCCAGGCTGCCGAAACGATGCAGCCGCGCGTCCAGCGGGCTGGCGTCGATACCGACCGCGTGTCCCACGTGATCTTCCGACAACGCCTGCTCATTCACCCCGGCACGTCTGGCGTCGTCCGGCGTGATCAGCGTGCGGGTGGCGCCGGTGTCGAGGAAGCCGCGCACCGGCCTGCCGTTGAGCTTCAGGTCGAGTTCGATCTTGGTCGCGTCGAGATGGAACGGCACCTCGAAATACGGCCCGTCGACCGGCTGGATCGCCGTCCCGCAGCCTCGCAGCGCGTACATCGCGAAATGGTGCCCCGGCACGTCGATGTCGACGTCGTAGTTCGACAGGAAGTCGGCGCCGAACAGGCCGAGCACCGGCATGCCCTCGACCGGTCCGCCCAGTTCTCCCACGACCGGCATGGTGATCTCGCGCGCGATGCCGTGGCCGAGACCCAGGCGGTGGATGGTGGCCAACTGGGCGAACACCGTGCCGCCGATGCCGCGCACCATGACGCTGCCGTCATCGGCTCTGCCATAGAGGCCGAACCGGTCGGCCGCACTCCTGGTGATGATCGACATCGCCGCACCGGTATCGATGAACAGCACGACCTTGCGGCCGTCCAGGCTGGCCTGCACCGCCGGGATCCTCCTGCCGGCGAGCAGCGGCAGATCGGCGAGCTTGTCCACCCGGCAGAGCTGCGGACCGCCGTCGCAGCCCGCCAGGGTCAGCGCCGACAGCAGGGCCGACAACAGGGCGGGCAGGATGCGCCGGATCATGCCTCCGGCAGGGCCGGATCCACGGTCACGCCGTGGTTGAGCGGACCGTGACCGCCGCCGTAGCCGGGCGCCTCCTGCATCGCGCGTCGCAGGTAGGCGCGCGCGCGCAGCACTGCGTCGCGCAGGCCCAGCCCCTGCGCCAGCCCCGTCGCGATCGCGCTGGCCAGCGTGCATCCGGTGCCGTGGGTGTGACGGCTGTCGATCCGCGCCGCCCGGAACGTCTCGATCCCCTGCTCCGTCGCCAGCAGGTCGAACACCTCGGCGCCGGGCAGATGACCGCCCTTGAGCAGCACCGCCGGCACTCCCAGCGTCAGCAGCTGTAGCGCGGCCGTGCGCATGTCCTCCAGGTCGTGGATGGCGAAGCCGGCGAGGATCTCTGCCTCCGGCAGGTTAGGGGTCAGCAGGGTCGCGTGCGGCAACAGGCTGCGCTTGAGGCTGCCGAGCGCCTCGTGCTGCATCAGCCTCGCCCCTCCCTTCGCCACCATCACCGGGTCCAGCACGAACGGCAGGTCGGGCCGCGTCGCGATGCGCTCCGCCACCAGCGTGATGATCTCCGCGCGGTCGAGCATGCCGGTCTTGAAGGCGTCGGCACCGATATCATCCAGCACGCAGTCGATCTGCAGCCGCACGAACTCCGCCGGCACCGGCAGCACACCGTGCACCCCGTGCGTGTCCTGCGCCGTCAGCGCGGTGATCGCGGTGGCGGCGTAGCCTCCGAGTGCGGTGACGGTCTTGATGTCGGCCTGTATGCCCGCGCCGCCGCCGGAGTCGCTGCCCGCGATCACCAGCACCCGACCCGATGCGTCGTACGGCATCGCGGGCTCCCTCAGGCCGCCAGCGAGACGCGCCGTATCGCGCTGCACAGCCCCTCGACCACCTGATCGACCAGTGCTGCGTCCTCCGCCTCCGCCATCACCCGGACCAGCGGCTCGGTGCCGCTCTCGCGCAGCAGCAGCCGCCCCGAGCTGCCGAGCAGGTCCTCCGCCCAGCGTCGTGCCTCGATCACGCCGGCATCGCGCAGCGGCGAGACGCCACGGAAACGCTCGTTGCGCAGCTTCTGCGGGAATGGCTCGAACATGCGGCACACCTCGCTCGCCGGCCGCGCGCGCTCGACCAGCACCGACAGCACCTGCAGGGCGGCGACCAAGCCGTCACCGGTGGTGGCGAAGTCGGACAGCACCATGTGGCCGGACTGCTCGCCGCCGAGATTCATCCCGACCTCGCGCATGCGCTCGACCACGTAGCGGTCGCCGACCGCGGTCCGCTGCAGCGACAGGCCCCTGCCCGCCAGCAGTCGCTCCAGACCCATGTTGGACATCACCGTCGCCACCACGCCGCCGCCGGCCAGGCGGCCGCTGTCGTACCAGGAGCCGGCGATCAGGGCGAGGATCTGGTCGCCGTCGATCAGCCGGCCGCGCTCGTCGGAGATCACCAGCCGGTCGGCATCGCCGTCGAGCGCGATGCCGAGATCGGCACGATGCTGCAGCACCGCCGCACTCAGCGTGGCGGGGTTGGTGGAGCCGCAGCCGCGATTGATGTTCAGGCCATCCGGCGCGCAGCCGATCTGCACCACTTCCGCACCGAGCTCCCACAGCGCCGTCGGCGCGACCCGATAGGCGGCGCCATGCGCGCAATCAATGACGATGCGCAGCCCGTCCAGACGCCTGCCGCGACTGAACGAGGACTTGGCACTCTCCACGTAGCGGCCTGCGGCATCATTCAGGCGCGAGGCGCGACCGATCGCCTCCGGCGCCGCCAGGCGACCGGTCAGCTCGGTGCGCATCAGCGCCTCGATCTCCGCCTCGGCCTCGTCCGACAGCTTGAACCCGTCCGGGCCGAACAGCTTGATGCCGTTATCCTCGAACGGGTTGTGCGAGGCGGAGATCATCACGCCGAGGTCCGCGCC
>CAXTOE010000172.1:4362-6111 GCA_964245685.1 uncultured Acetobacteraceae bacterium
CGAGCGCGTCAGCATGGCGATCGCCGGCGTCGGCAACGGCCCGACCAGGGTGACGTCCATGCCGGAGGCGAGGAACCCGGACACCAGCGCGCACTCGATCATGTAGCCGGACAGGCGCGTGTCCTTGCCGACGACGATCCGGTGACGATGGTTGCCGCGGGTGAAGCGCAGCCCCGCCGCCTGGCCCAGCCGCTGCGCGATCTCGACCGTCATCGGATCGGTGTTGGCGGTGCCGCGTATGCCGTCGGTGCCGAAGAGTCTTCTGGTCGTGTTCATCCCCGCTCCGAGGCCCGCCTGCTCGCACGCAACACCTAGCTCAGCCATGCAGTGCCTGCCAGACCCGCAGCGCCTGCACAACCTGAGGTGTATTATGCACGCGCAGTATACAACCTGGCAAGGACAAGCCGGGTAGGCTGGCGACGATCGTTCCCGGATCGCGCGTCGCGGCCTCAGGGACTTCGGCAACCTCGCCGAGGAAGCGCTTACGCGAGGTGCCCAGCACGATGCGGCAACCGAGATTGGCCAGGATCGGCAGCCGTCGCAGCAGTTCCAGGCTGTGCGCACCGGTCTTGGCGAAGCCGATGCCGGGATCGACCAGGATGCGCGACCGTGCGATGCCGGCCGCCACCGCAGCGGCGATGCGCTGCTCCAGCTCCCGCACCACCTCGACGGCGACGTCGTCGTAGTGCGCCAGTCCAGCCATCGTCGCCGGCGTGCCGCGCATGTGCATCAGCACCACGGGACAGCCGCGCCTGGCCAGCAGCGACGCCGCGTCGGGATCGTGCGACAGGGCCGAGACGTCGTTGATCAGGTCGGCACCAGCGTCGAGCGCCGCCCGCATGGTGGCGGCGTAGCGGGTGTCGATCGAGATCAGCGCACCTCGCCCGCGTAGCCTGGCGAGCACCGGCAGGATCCTGGCCTGCTCCTCGTGCGGATCGACCGGGACGGCGCCGGGACGGGTGCTCTCGCCGCCGAGGTCCAGGATGTCGGCACCGGCCTCGATCATCGCCACGCCCGCCGCGATCGCGGCCGGGGCGGCACGATACAGGCCGCCGTCGCTGAAGCTGTCGGGCGTAACGTTCAGGATGCCCATCACCAGAGGGCCAGCAGGCAGCCCGGCCATCGGTGGTTGTTCTGTCAGGGAGTGGAGCCGGTCGGGGTCTGCCGCCGTCACCGGCCGGATCGGGCAGCCGGGCTCGTCTAGCGCCCGGATCAGCGAGAAGGCGGCAGGACCGGCCTGCAGGGGACGCGCTAGACCACGTCGTACAGCTTCAACTGCTGTTTCGCCGTATAGGAGGCCTAGCGGTTCGAACATTTCAGGCGAAGGCTCTGCCCTCGACCCGCTGGGGCCGGTGGCCCCAGACCCCGATCAGGTCGGCTGCGGCGCGGGGTCCAGGCCGCCGCTCGGCGGCGCGGGATCGGGGCGGAAGCCGCCGGTGCTGGGAACTGAGGCGCGCCGATTGTCCGGCATCGGATCGTCCACCACCGCGCGCGTCACCTTCTCGCCGCGTAGGATCTGGCGCACCTCGCTGCCCGACAGCGTCTCGTACTCGAGCAGGCCGTTGGCGAGCATGTGCAGCTCGTCGATATGCTCGACGAGGATCTCCTTGGCACGCGTGTAGCCGGCATCGATCATCGCCTTGACCTCTGCCTCGATCTCACGGGCGGTGGTCTCTGAGACGTTCTTGTTCTGCGTCACCGAGTGGCCGAGGAACACCTCCTGACTGTTGTCGCCATAGGCGATCATGC
>CAXTOE010000173.1:0-6090 GCA_964245685.1 uncultured Acetobacteraceae bacterium
CTGCGGCGGGATATCGTCGATCTCGACGGCGGCAGCCGCGGCACTGCCGCCGGTCCGAACGCCGGCCCCGCCGCCGGCGCCCTGGCCAGCGCGTCCAGGCTCGCGCAGGATCCGGTCCACCAGCCCGCCAGCCTGACCTTGCCGGGGGACCTCTACATGAGCGCCAGGCAATACGAGGCGGCGGCCGGAGCGTATGCGACGCCGCTGCGAGACGCGCCCTCCACCCGGCTGGCGATCCGGCTCGCTCTGGCGCAAGACGCGGCGGGCCATGCCGCCGAAGCCGGGAAAGGGCTGCGCGACTGGCTGACGCAGCACCCGGAGGATCTCGACGCGAAGCGGCTCCTGTCGGACCTGGAGATCGATGCCCGACATCTGGCTTCGGCCAAGGTGCTGCTCGTCGAACTCGTGGCCAAGCGGCCGGACGATCCGGTGCTGCTGAACAACCTGGCCTGGGTCGACCAGCAGACCCAGGATCCGCAGGCCGTGATCCTGGCCCGGCGCGCCTACCGGCTGGCTCCGGGTGCGCAGACCGCCGATACCCTCGGCACCATCATGACCGCGCGACACGAGGGAGATGCGGGCGTCGGCCTGCTTCAGCTGGCCACCCTGCAGGCGCCGAACCAGCCGGTGATGAGGTACCACCTGGCGCTGGCCTACGAGACCGCCGGGCAGCCCGCGCAGGCGGTCAAGCTGCTCGCGCCGCTGGTGGCGGATCCCGCCGATTTCGCCGAGAAGCCGAAGGCCAGGCAGCTGCTGGCGGCACTGTCCGGCGCGCCCTGACGTCGAGGCGCCCGGTCGTCAGAGCGGTGCCGCGCCCTCTCGCGCCGGCCGTGCGCCGCCTGCCTGCGCGGTGGCGTGCGGCCCGAGATAGCGCGCGAACCAGGCCAGCGTGCGGCGTCGCGCGTCGGCCCGGTCCTTCGGGTCCTTCATGCCGTGGCCTTGGCCGGCATAGACGACGAACTGGGTCGGCACGCCGAGCGTGTGCAGCGCGTGGTAGAATTCCTGGGTCTGCGGCATCGGGCACTCGACGTCGGCGTCGCCGACATACTCGAACGTCGGCGTCTTCACGTTCTTGATGAAGTTGATCGGCGAGGACTTGGCGTAGCTCGCGGGATCGTCGTAGACCGACCCGCCGAAGAACGGCAGCATCCATTGGTCGATCCCGTTCTCGCCGTAATAGGACAGCCAGTCCGAGACGCCTGCGCCGGCCACCGCCGCCCGGAACCGGTCGGTCTGCGTCACCGCCCACATCGTCATGTAGCCGCCGTAGCTGTATCCGGTCAGGCCGAGTCGGGCGTCGTCGATCGGTGCGACGCGTTCCACCGCATCGACGCCATGCAGGATGTCGCGCAGGTCTCCATAACCAAAATCGCGCACGTTGGCCGCGGTGAAGGCTTCCCCCTGGCCGAAGCTGCCGCGCGGGTTGGGCAGGAACACACGGTAGCCGGCACGGAGCAGGAACAGCGTGCTGCTGCGCGGCGTCAGGAAGGTCGGGATGCTCGCGGCCGAGGGGCCGCCATGCACGTAGACGATCATCGGGCCCTTCGTCGCGGGCGTGGCGCCGCCACCCTGCGTCGGCGACAGCAGCCAGCCCTGCACGTCGAGAGCGTCGCTGCGCCAGCTCACGCTCTGCGCGACCGCGGGCGCGGTCGAGCCGGTATTGACGTGCGTCAGGTCGCGCCAGCGCCCGATCGGGCCGGCCTCCAGCTCCGGGGCAAGGGTGAAGCTCTGGTGGATGGCAGCGCTGGCGCCGCCGCCGCATGCGGCGCCCAGGGTCCAGCCGCCGAAGGACAGGTTCTCCTCGCCGGACCAGAGCGTGCGCGGCGCCGTCTGGCCGAGCCCGAGCAGCTCGGTGCGCGACCCGCTCAGCGCCCCGCCGGTCAGCCCGCCGCCGCAGTCCCACGACAGCGACGTGACCGTCGCGTGCAGCCCCGGGGTGAGGTCGCGCGGTGCCGTGCTGCCGTCCAGCGGCAGCAGGAACGCGTCCCCCCCGGTCGAGCCGAAATCGCTCATGATGCCGCCGATGAAGGCGACCGCACGGCCGTCCGACGAGACCACCGGCGTCGCCAGCTGTTCGCGCTGCGGCGGTGTGAACAGCAGGGTCGCGCTCGCGTCGCCGAAGCCATAGAGCCGCGCGAGCCACCAGTTATTGTCGCCGTTGCCGTGCGCGGCGGTGCCGACGAAGCGCGCCACGCCGGGATGCGCGGGGTCGCGACGCCAGTCGTACTCGTAGACGTAGAGGTCGGCCGGCGACTGCCAGCGCAGCGTGCCGTGCTCGATCGTGGCGATGCGCTGCTCGTCCTCCGCGGCGCCGATCTCGCCGGTAAGCGCCGCAGCGGCCTGGGTGGCGCCCGGCTCCTTGTGCGCGCCCGCGGTCGCCAGCACCGCCAGGGATCCATCCGGCCCGTAGCGCAACGAGTCGAGCGTGCCGTCGAAGGCGAGCAGCCGGGTCAGCCCGCTGCCATCTGCGGCGACCGCGTAGACGTAGCGCTGCTTCTGCCGCGGCTGGCGCAGCACGAAGGCGAGTCGGTGGCCGTCCCGCGACCAGGCGAGCGAGGAGGGCGTGCACTCGGCGCCGTGACAGGGGAGCGACAGCCTGATCGCCCGGCCGCCCGAGACCGGGCGGATCACGATGTCGTAGGCCGGTTCCGCGCCCTCGTTCGCCGGCAGGTCGGCCTCCAGCGATGCCAGCCGCAGGCCGTCGCCCGACAGCGCCACCTGGGTGAAACCGTGCAGCGGGCTCGCGATCGCGACACGCGCCGGTGCTCCCGCCGCGAGGAGCAGGGCGGCGAAGCGGAGCGAGCGCGCGGCGAAGCTCATCAGGCGATATCCTCTCGATCAAGCAAGACGACACTGACCCGGGACGAACCTCAGGTCGAGAGGCGGGTTCCGGCTGCAGCGGCTTGGACCGGCGCGTCGCCACGTGCAGCTTCAGGTCCATCCCCGTCGCGAAGGACCCAACGCCATGCCGGCCACACCGCAGATCGTCTACCAGCCCTACCTGCCCGGCGCGCGCGGGTCGCTGAAGCCCGGCACGCCCGTGACCTGCCGCACCGCCGAGGAGGGGATGCTGCGGGCGGAGAAGGCGCTGAACGGCGGCTCGATCGCCGGTGCAAGGATCGTGCGCGTCTGGCACGACGCCGAGGCCGACGAGTTCGGCGATCCGGAATATCTTGGCCAGTTCGGCAGGGTGCCGGAGGAGGCGTGAGCCACCGGCCCGACGAGGCAGGCGGCGAACGACATTCCCGTGACGTGGGGCAACCCTGGGAAGCTCCGGGCGCTGTCCAGGCAGCGCAGCCGCGATGACGCGGCTGCTACTTCAGGGAGCGCTCAATGCCGCAATTCGCCGCCACCATCAAGCATATCCAGGACGGCTTGAAGGGGTTCACCGTCAGCGCGGCGGTCAAGAACATCGAGGGCTGGGAAGCAACGCTCGAGAAGGTCGAGAACCCCGCGGCCAAGACGATCGTCAAGGATCTCGAGAACCTCAAGAAGCACCTCCAGGCTGACACCATCAACGGCGAGCAGATCAAGAAGATCGTGCTCAAGCTCGGCAAGGAGACGGTCGCGATCGCGGGCAAGTCGGACAGCAAGGACGCCGACAAGATCAAGGCGCTCGGCGAGGCGCTGACCGAGGCCGCGGAGTCGACGGAGGCAAAATAGGCGGGACGGCGAGACCGGTCGGGTAACCGCCGGTCACGCCGATCCGGCGGTCGCGGCGGGCATCACGCGATGCTGTCCGCCGCGATCCACTCCGCCGTGAGGCGCAGCCCATCTTCCCACGCGACGCGGGCGCGCCAGCCGGTCTCGCGGCTCAGGCGGCCGCTATCGAGGATGTTGACCGGCACGTCGGCGGCGCGTCCCTCGCGATGCACGAGCTTCGGCACCCGCCCCGTG
The DNA here is from genome assembly GCA_964245685.1 of uncultured Acetobacteraceae bacterium. GTDB lineage: Bacteria > Pseudomonadota > Alphaproteobacteria > Acetobacterales > Acetobacteraceae > Lichenicoccus. Next base: position 3,898 of record CAXTOE010000173.1, read on the forward strand.
ATCAGGGCCGCATCGTATAGCACCTCTGCGACGCTGCGGCCGATGCCGCTGCCGACGTTGAACACGCGGCCAGGCCCGTCGTGGCTCAGGCAGGCCAGCATTGCCTCGACCACGTCGTCGATGTGGACGTAGTCCCGCACCACCGCGCCGCTGCCCCAAATTTCGACCGGCGCGTCGGCGAGCAGCCGCCGTAGCAGGGCAGCCACCAGGCCCTGGCCATGCCGCGCATCCTGATACGGGCCGTAGGCGTTGGCGATGCGCAGCACCCGCGACTCCAGCCCGTAGAGGTGGCGGTAGAGTGAGAGGTATCGTTCCACCACCAGCTTGCCGATGCCGTAGGCCGAGATCGGCTCGGTCGGCGCGTCCTCGGTCACCGGACGCGCGTCGGTGACGCCGTAGACGGTGCCCCCCGAGGAGGCGAACACGAAGCGGCTGACCTGCTGGCGTCGGCAGGCTTCCAGCAGCCGCACCTTGGCCGGCACGCCGTCGGCGACGATCTGTGCGGGATTGTCGTTGGAGCTGTTCGGCAGGCCGGCGCCGATCAGGTCGAAGACGTAGGCGTGGCCGGCGACCAGCGGATCGAGCGCGCTGGCCATCTCCAGGGTGCCGCTGACCCAGGGCATGCCGGCCAGCACCGTAGGCGGGAACAGGGCGCGGCCGAAGCCGGTCACCGGCATGCCGCGCGCGTGCAGCCCGAGGCACAGATTGGTGCCGATGAAGCCGCCGGCACCGAGCACCAGGCAGCGCGCCCCGCTCATGCCCGCAGCCTGGCGTCGCGGGTGCGCAGGCGCAGCCAGGGGTGGCGCTGCTCGACGAGGCGCACCATCGCGCGCTTGTTGTCGGCCTGCTCGGTGATCGCGTTCACCATCGAGCCCGGGTGGACGCGGTAGTCGGCCAGGATCTCCGGCGTCGCGATGCCGAACTGGCCGAGCTCGACTAGGTTGAGCCAGAGGTCGAAATCCTCCCAGCCCATCGCGTCGCGTCGCACGTAGTAGCCGCCCGCCGCCGCCCAGGCCCACTTCGCGACCATCGCCATCGCGTCGATGTAGTTGCCGCTGCGCAGGCGCGCCGGCTCGAACTCGGGCTCGCCCATCACCAGCTCGGCGCCGCCGAACTGGCGGATGCGCGGGTAGGCGAAGGCCGCCTGCGGCACCTGGCGCAGCGCGTTGAGCAGGGTGGCGCAGGCGTCCGGCCGCAGCCGGTTGTCGGAGTCGAGCGCCATCAGCCAGGGCGTCTCGGCGGCGTCGAACACCACGTTGCGCGCGCCCCCGAGGCCGGCATTCTGCCGCGTGCGCAGGATGCGGATGCGGTTGAAGCGGTCCTGGTGACGCTTGGCCCATTCGATCACCAGCGGCACCGACTGGTCGGTGGATCCGTCGTCGACCACCGCGAGGTCGAGCGGCTCGAGCGTCTGCGCCCGCACAGAGTCCAGCGCCTCCAGGATGTGCCACTCGTAATTGTAGGAGGTCATCACGACCGTGACCTCGGCGCTGCCGAGCCGGTCGTGGCTGAACAGCAGCTCGCTGTCAGGCACCTCCGGGAGCGGCCGCCCGGCATAGCTGCCGCGTCGCAGCTCGAGCTCGACGCAGCGCGCCGCCGCCGGGCTGCTGTCGGCGTCGCCGGCGGTCGCCGGATCGAGGCCGCCGAGCAGGGTCGCGACCAGTTCCGCCTGGCGACGCGGGCCGAAGCGCCACAGCACGTCGTGGTAGGCGTCGCGCGCGACGCGCTCGCGCAGCGCCGGCTGGTCGATCAGCTGCAGCAGGATGCGCTCCCACTGCGCCGGGTCGGCGGCGAGGAAGCCGGTGACGCCGTCGCGTATGGCGCGACGATACGGCCCGGTCGGACTGGCGACGGTGCAGGCGCCGGCGAGTGCCGCCTCGAAGTATTTCAGCTCGCTCTTCGCCTCGCAGAACGGGTTGCCGTCCTCCAGCGGGCAGAGCGAGACGTCGAACCGCGCGAGCTCGTCCGGAAGTGCGGACAGCTCGACCATGTCGCGCCACTCGATCTGGGCGGCGAGGTCGGCCAGCTCCGGGAACTCCTCCATCTGCAGCAGCCCGCGACGGTTGTCCCGCTCGCGGAACAGCACCAGCAGCGTATCCGGCCGCGCCCGCAGCACGCGCGCGAGCGCCGGCGCCGCACGGGCGAAATCCTTCTGGTGGGTGCGCGTGCCGCCGGCATAGCCGAGCCGCACGC
>CAXTOE010000174.1:0-528 GCA_964245685.1 uncultured Acetobacteraceae bacterium
CCTGATCGAGCGCGCCGCGGCGCGACTGCACGAGGATAAGGATCGGGTCGCCTCCGAGCTGCTCCGCCGCCAGCCCGAGACCAAGCCCACGCTGCCCGCGACGGCCCCTGATCTGCCGCCTCCCTCGCTCCCACCGGATCCGCCGCTCGAGATCGACGCGACGACGCTGCGGCGCGCCGGCTTGATCGACCCGATGCAGAAACAGTCTCGGCTGTCGGACGAGTTCCGCATCGTCCAGGGGCAGGTGCTGCAGGCCATGGCGCAGGCTGCCGACCGGCAAGTCGTTTCGGCCAGGACCATCATGCTCACCAGCGCCCGCCCGGGCGAGGGCAAGACCTTCTCCTCGCTCAACCTTGCCGGCAGCCTCGCGAGCTACGGTCAGCAGCCGGTCATCCTGGTCGATGTCGACGCCAAGCAGCGTACCCTCAGCACGCGCCTGGGCCTCGCGGGAAGGCCCGGGCTGCTCGACCTGGCTTCGCATCCCGATGCGGAGATCGACGGGTTCCTGATCGAGACCAGCCTGCCGAA
>CAXTOE010000174.1:538-6083 GCA_964245685.1 uncultured Acetobacteraceae bacterium
GGAATGGTGCCGGGCGGCAGGCTGGTGATCGACGCGATCGAGCGCCTCGGCCGCTCCTGTCCCGACTGCCTCATCGTGCTGGACACCCCGGCCTGCCTGTCGAGCAGCGCTCCGAGCATGCTCGCCCCCTTGGTGCGCGGGATCGTCATGCTCGTCGAGGCGCAGAAGACGCAGCGCGCCGAGCTGGAGGCGGCGCTCGACCTCGTCGAGGCCTGTCCCACGGTGCTGCTCCTGCTCAACAAGGTGCAGCTGACCGCGAGCGACACGTTCGGGGCTTATGGCTATTGAGCGGCATCGGGACCGACCTGCGGCTCGCAAGCCCGTGCTCGACGTGCCGGCGATCCGGCGCATCGGACTCGCCGGCGTGATCGGCATGTCCGGCATCGCCGCCCGCGCGGCCCAGGCCAGCGAGGCAGACACCGCAGCGTTCGCACCGACGGTGACGGACAGCCAGCCGGACCTGCGCGCGCTCGTCGGCGGCCTGCTCGACGGCTCGACCCCCGGGGACCGCGCGTTCACCCTGGAGCCCGCGATCGGCGTGCGCGAGCTGCTGACCGACAACGTCTACGAGGCACACAGCCCGCGCGTGGCCGACCTGGTGACGTCGATCCTGCCGGAGCTGTTGCTGAGCGGGCGAACGCCGCTCGCGCAGGCGAACATAAGCTACGCGCCGGACATCCAGCTCTATGCCAAGACCTCGCAGCAGGACCAGGTGGTCCAGCAGTTCAACGGTCAGGCCGAACTGACGGCTATCCCGCAGACCTTGTTCCTCTCGCTGCGCGGGACCGGCGACCAGCAATCCACCATCGGCAGCTACGGGCAGGGCGGCCTGCCCTATTACGGCGAACAGAACCGCACCGACGTGGTGGCGCTGCAGGCCTCGCCCTATCTGCAGCATCGCTTCGGCGGCGACGGGACGCTGCAGGCCGGATACGTCTTCAACTACAGCAGCCAGACCGATTCCCAGTCAGGGACCCTGGGTGAACCCGTCGAGTTCCCGTTCTCGGAGGACCTCGGCAACAGCGTGACCCGCTCCAACGAGGGATACGCTTCCTTCACGACCGGCGAGAATTTCGGGCGCTTCACCGATACCGCGAGGCTGGACATCACGCGCTACGACGGCAGCGGCGACAGCGTGCTGAACCGCGCCCACCGTTCCACGGCGATCGATGATTTCGGCTACGGGTTGAATCGAGCGGTCGCCCTGCTCGGCAGCGCCGGCTATGAGGACATCGCCTATTCCGGCCTGCCGCGGATCAGGATCCGGGACGCGGTCTGGGATGCCGGCATCCGGCTGACGCCGAACCAGGCCAGCAGCCTGACCGCCAAGTACGGTCACAAGGACGGCTTCGACAGCCTCACGCTCGCCTCCTCCTATGCCGTCACGGCGCGGCTGCGGGTGTTCGCGATCTACTCGGAGGGACTGACCAGCGGTCAGGAAGAGATCCAGGACAACCTGGACCAGTCCTCGGTCGATCAGTTCGGCAATACCGTCAGCACCGCGACCGGAGCGCCGACGCTGGTCTCCGACCAGCTGCTGTCGCTGCAGAACGACCTCTACCGCGTGCAGCGCTTCTCGGCCACCGCGATCAGCACCTACGCGCGCGACGTCTTCTCGCTAACGTTGGAGCAGGAGAACCGCAACGAGATCGCCAGCGCGTCCGGGACGCCGGGCTATTCCGATCGCGGAACCTCGATCGACCTCAGCTGGAGCCACGACGTCACGCCGAAGCTGACCCTGACGACGACGCTGCGATACAGCGACACCCGTACCGAAACCGTTCCGATATCAAAATATGAGACCGCGGGCCTGGATCTGGACGCGAGCTACGCGATCGGCCCGTCGCTGAGCGCGACCTTCGGCTACTTCATCCGCAACGTCTCGTCCGATACCGCCGGCCAGAGCAGCCTGCAGAACGCCGTCCTCATCGGCCTGCGTCAGAGCTTCTAGCGATGATCATGTACACGAAATATTATGGGCTGACCGGGCTGCCGTTCCAGCTGACGCCCGACAGCCAGTTCTTCTTCGGCAGCAGCGGCCACAGCCGCGCGCTGTCGCACCTGGTCTACGGCCTGCAGCAGCAGGAAGGCTTCGTCGTCATCACCGGCGAGGTCGGCGCCGGCAAGACCACGCTGGTGGACTGGCTCTGGTCGCAGCTCGACCATTCCCAGTATGTCATGGTCCGGATCATGACGACGCTGGTGTCGTCCGACGACCTGCTGCGCCTGGTCGCGGCTGGCTTCGGCGTCGAGGACGCGCCCGACAAGGCGACGCTGCTGCGCCGCACCGAGGACAAGCTGATCTCCCTGAGGGCGCAGGGCAGGCGCCCGCTGCTGATCGTCGACGAGGTGCAGGGCCTGTCGGTGAGCGGCCTCGAGGAGCTGCGCATGGTGTCCAACATCGCCCAGGGCGGGCGATCGCTGCTGCAGATCATCCTGCTGGGACAGCCGGAGTTTCGCCAGACCTTCGCCAGGCCGCAGTTGAACCAGCTGCGACAGCGCGTCCTCGCCTCCTATCATCTCGGCCCGCTCTCCGCCGAGGAGACGCAGGCCTATGTCAGGCATCGCCTGACCGCCGTCGGCTGGGACGGCGTCCCGGATTGGGAGCCGGCTGCCTTCGAGCGCGTCCACCAGCGCAGCGGCGGCATCCCGCGACGGATCAATCGGCTCTGCTCACGCGTGCTGCTGTACGGCGCCCTGGAGGAGACGGCGCTGATCACCGCGGCGATGGTGGAGGATACCGCCTCCGAGCTGGAAGCCGACATCGGCGCCGACCCGAGGAGCGAGCACGCACCCGCGTCGCAGGGTTCGGAGCTGAGCGGGCGCATCGCCGCGCTTGAGGGCAAGCTGGATCGCCTGTTCGAGCTGCTCGACGTGCCGGCGCGAGGTGCCGCATGACCGACCCCGCGCCGATACGCAACGCGATGAGCGTCGATGTCGAGGACTACTTCCAGGTGCAGGCCTTCGCGGACGTGGTCCCGCGCGCCAGCTGGGAGGCGATCCCGCGACGCGTCGAGGCGAACACCGACCGCATCCTGGAGAAGTTCGCCGCCGCCCAGGTGCACGCGACCTTCTTCACCCTCGGCTGGATCGCCGAACGTCATCCCGCGCTGATCCGGCGCATCGTGGCGGGCGGGCACGAGCTCGCCAGCCACGGCTACGACCACGTGCTGGCGCATCGTCTGACGCCGGTCGAGTTCGGCGATGACGTGGGCCGCACCAGGCGGATGCTCGAGGATATCGGCGGTGTGCCGGTCGTAGGCTATCGCGCACCCACCTTCTCGATCGGGCCGCGCAACCCGTGGGCGTTCGAGCGGCTGGAGCGCGAGGGCTACCGCTACAGCTCCAGCGTGTTTCCGATCCGCCACGACCTCTACGGCGTGCCCGACGCGCCGCGTGCGCCGTTCCGACCAAGCTCGGGCGCGCTGTGGGAGCTGCCGATGACAACGGTGCGGCTGCTGCGGCGCAACTTGCCCTGCTCGGGCGGCGGCTACTTCCGCCTGCTGCCCTACGAGCTGTTCCGCAGCGGCCTGCGCCGGATCAACCGCGTCGAGCGCCGGCCCGGAATCTTCTACTTCCACCCGTGGGAGATCGATCCGGACCAGCCGCGCGTCGAGGGGAGCAGCCGGCTGTCTCGCTTCCGGCACACGGTCAACCTGTCGCGCATGGCCGGCCGGCTCGACCGGCTGCTCGGCGACCTCGCCTGGGACCGCATGGACCGCGTCTTCGCGCCGCTCTGGAGCTCGCCGCGTCAGGCTGCCGCCTCGTGACCGTGCGCTGCCGCCCGCTCGACCCTGCGGCCGAAGCCGCCTGGGATGCCTTCGTGATCGGGCAGGAGGCGGGCACCTTCTTCCATCTGTCGGGATGGCGGCAGGTGATCGATCGTGCCTTCGGCCAGCGCACCCGATACGTGCTGGCCGAACGCGACGGCGCCATCACCGGCGTGCTGCCGATAGTGCATATGCGCAGCCGCCTGTTCGGCAATGCGCTGGTCTCCAACCCGTTCTGCGTCTATGGCGGCCCGCTTGCTAGCGACGCGGAGACTGCCGACGCGCTGACGAACCACGCGGTCGGGCTGATGCGCGAGACCGGCGTGCCGACGCTCGAGTTCCGCTTCCAGGACGTCCTGGAGCCGCTGCGCGAGGGATGGGCGACCCGCGCCGACGGTCTGTACGTCACGTTCCGTAAGCCGATCGTCGGCGACGCGGACGCCAACCTGAAGGCGATCCCGCGCAAGCAGCGCGCGGTGGTGCGAAAGGGGATGCAGAACGGCCTGACCGTCACGGTGGACGACGATGTCGACCGGCTGCACCGGATCTATGCCGAAAGCGTGCGCAACCTTGGTACGCCGGTGTTCTCGCGCTGGCAGCGGCGAACGGGCAAGCCGGTCGTGCGCGCGGTGTTCGGCGCGCAGGCAGACGTGCTGACGGTGCTCGATGACGCCCGGCCGATCGCCTCGGTGCTGAGCTTCTACTTCCGCGACCAGGTGCTGCCTTATTACGGCGGCGGCACGGTCGCGGCACGCGGCCGAGGTGCCAACGACCTGATGTACTGGGAGGTGATGCGGCGCGCCGGCGAGCGCGGGTTCCGCCTGTTCGATTTCGGACGCAGCAAGATCGGCACCGGCGCCTTCGCATTCAAGAAGAACCTCGGCTTCGAGCCGGCGCCGCTGCAGTACCGCTACCTGCTGCGTCCCGGCACGGCGTTGCCGGAACATAATCCGCTGAACCCGAAATACCGGCGGTTCATCGACGCTTGGAAGCGACTGCCGCTGCCGGTGACCAAGCTGATCGGGCCGGCCATCGTGCGCGGCATCGGCTGAGCCGGTGCGCGACCTGCTGTTCCTCTGCCACCGCATCCCCTACCCGCCGAACAAGGGCGACAAGATCCGTGCCTGGCACATGCTGCGGCACCTGGCGCGGGACTACCGCGTGCATCTCGGCTGCCTCGTCGACGATCCGGCTGACCTGGAGCACCTGCCGATGCTGCGCGAGCTCTGCGCCAGCGTCGCCTGCCCGCGCATCGATCCCCGTCGACAGCGCCTGCGCGCGCTGACCCGGCTGCGCCCCGGCCGCCCGCTCACGCTGGACTATTTCCACCACGCCGGCCTGCAGGAGTGGGTGCTGCAGACCCTCGGCCGCTCGCCGCTCGCCTGCCTGTTCGTGTTCTCCTCCGCGATGGCCCAGTACGTCCTGCACCATGACGACCTGATCGGGCAGGGTCGGGCACGGAGCCCCGCGATCCTCGACATGGTCGACGTCGACTCCGAGAAATGGACGAATTACGCCGATCGTAGCGGCCTGCCGATGCGCCTGATCTGGGCGCGCGAGGGTCGCACCCTGCTGGCATACGCGCGGCGCGTCGCCGCCCGGTTCGGCCGCACGCTGTTCGTCTCCGAGGACGAGTGCCGACGCTTCGTCGAACTGGCGCCCGAGAGCCGCGATCGTGCCGGCTGGGTCGAGAACGGCGTCGATCTCGCCTATTTCTCGGCCGCGCGCGCCGGGGCCGATCCCTACCGCGGCGCCCGCCGCGCCATCGTGTTCAC
>CAXTOE010000175.1:0-1163 GCA_964245685.1 uncultured Acetobacteraceae bacterium
TACACTCGTTTCCGAGACTCCCCCATCACCCCGCCGCCGAGTTCATGCATGGTCCCGCCCTGTGCTGACCAGCCATCCTCCTCTCAAACACGACTCCATCCCGGTCGTTCCGCGCCTCATCTCTTGGAGTGCGTCGGCTCGGCTGACCGACCTCGTGCTCGCCGGCTGCCTGTTCACGATCGGCCTGTTCGCACGACTCTATGAGCTCGGCAACAAGCCGTTCTGGCTCGACGAGGTCACCACGCTGCGTCGCGCCAGCCTGGGCACGCTGGACCTGATAGTCGACTCGCTCTCCTTCCACCACCTGCCGCTCTACTTCCTGATCTCGCGCTGGTTCGTCCCGCTGGGCACCGACGAGGCGAGCCTTCGCCTCCCGGCGGCGCTGTTCGGCGCGCTGTCCTGCGCGCTGCTGTTCGGGCTGGCGCGCATGATCGGCGGCCGTCGCGCCGCCACCGCGGCGTCGATGCTGCTGGCGCTGTCGCCGTTCCAGGTCCAGTACGGGCAGGAGGCGCGCTCCTACACGCTGGTGATCAGCTTCATCCTGCTGGCACTCTGGGCGCTCGCGGCACTGGTTCGCGATCCCGATGCCGCCGCGCGTCGGCTCGACCGTCTGGGGGCGGCGCGGCTCGGCTGGCTGGTGTTCGTCGTCGCCACCATCGGCGCGCTCGACACCCTCAGCGTCGCCCTTTTCTGGCTGCTCGCGGCCCTGATCGCCATCGGCCTCACCGCGCGGGCGCACCCGGCGCAGCGACGCGGCCTGCTGATCAACGCCGCGATCGCGCATGTCGCGATCCTATGCTGCTACCTACCCTGGATCGTGGCGATGCACACGCTCACGCACGGCCGCATGGGAAGCGGCCTGGACTGGGTGCCGCCTCTGAGCTGGACCCGGATCTGGACCACGATCCAGGCGGTGTACCTGCTGCGCACCACCAGCCTGATCAGCTTCCACACCTTCCCCGACGGCCTCCCCTGGCTCGGCCTGCTCGCCGCGATCGCGGCACTAGCCGGCCTGTGGCACTATGCACGACGTGACCAGGCCGCGCTGGTCTCGGCGGTGGCGCTGCTCACCCTGCCCGCGGGCCTGCTCGCCGCGTCGCTGGTGTCCTCGGTGTGGATGCCACGCTACCTGGCCTGGAGCGGGCCGATCTTCTTCCTGTTCG
>CAXTOE010000175.1:1173-6069 GCA_964245685.1 uncultured Acetobacteraceae bacterium
ATCGGCATGCTGGCCAGCCTCGGGGTGGTCAACCTGCTGCCGTATTACCGGCTGGAGACCAAGCCGCTCTGGAACGACGCGGCACTGCTGCTTCGGGCCAGCCTGTCGCCGGAGTCGCTGCTGCTCACCGACGATCCCGGTGCGATCGAGATGATGAACGTGCGGCTGCAGCGCCTCGGTAAGCCGTTTCCGCCGACCCTGTGGACCGCGGATGCCGACCTCGCGACGCAACATCTGCATGATGGCTATCCGGTCTGGGCGGTGCATGGCCGAGTCGGCCAAGCCGACCACACCGAGCTCTCGGCCTTCAACGATCTTCTCTCGCCGCTCGGCACGCCGTGCTGGAGCGGCACGGTGGGTCTTGATATCGTGATCGAGGCGTTCGCGCCCGAAGGTAGCTCCTGCCCGGCGGGCGACGCACCTTAGCTCGGACGTCGCCGCATCTGGTCGGAGACGCCAGCGATCGGGAGAGTGTCATGCAGGCAAGTTGGAACGGCGAGGTCATCGCCGAGAGCGAGGACATTGTCATCGTGGAAGGGAATGCCTACTTCCCGGTCACGTCCTTGCGCCAGGACGTCGTCAGGCCGAGCGGACACACCAGCGTCTGTCCGTGGAAAGGCACCGCGAACTACTACTCGCTGGAAGTCGGCGGAAAGAGCAATCCCGACGCGGTGTGGTACTATCAGGATCCGAAGCAGGCGGCGGAAAATATCAGGGGCCGTCTTGAGTTCTGCAACGGCGTCAAGATAACTTCGTGAAACGAATCGACATCCGGATATCTTGAACTTCCGTCAAACGTCCCATTTTACCGACGATCGAATGATGCCTATCAATAGAGAGCTGAACTTGTCAGAATATCGCCCCGCACGGGGCCCAGACGACGAAAACCCGGAACCGGATAACGGATCACAGAGCGCGGAAGCTCAGCTTCGACAGGCGCTCGATCATATGGGCGGTCGCCGCACCGGCGGGGTGCCCGCCTCCGTCAGCGGTCGCACCGGCGGCTCCGGAGCCACCCGCCATCGCTACGTACGGGATGGCGAGGTGCCGGTGGTGCATGTCGCCCTCGGGCGCCCGGTGGCACGATCGGAGGGGGCGATCCAGCAGGACAAGGTTCTGCTCGACTCGCTGCGTCAGGATCTCGAGCAGGAACGCAGCCGCCGCGAGGCCGCCGAACGCTGCCTGGTCGAGAGCCGGTCCTCGATCGTCGCCCTGCAGACGCGCCTCGCGCATGTCGAGATGGATCTGCAGGCGGCGCAGGAGCAAGCCGTGGCTCACGCCTCGCCTCCGGCGCAGCCACTCGCCGATCCGGTTCGCCGCAAGCCGAGGGCGGAGAAGCCCGAGGCAGAGCCGCAGCCGATCAAGTGGTGGATCAGGGACGAGACGTAGGATCACCGCATCGGCTGGCGCCCGCGGTTCTGATGGGATGCTAGCCGCGGCTGCTCTTGTCGGCGCCGAAGTAGAAGCCCAGGACGGTGCCCACGACGACGATCGTCGGCGAGGACAGCACGAGGCCGAGCTCCTTGATGTCCTGCATCAGCAGGACGTGGCCGAATGCCAGGCCGAAGAACAGCAACACCTCCAGCCCGAAGACGGCGAGCACGATGACGGCGAGCCATCCACGCATGGTCTCGCGAGCCTTGATGACGTCGAACTGCCCGGGACCAGGCACGCGCGCGAAGGCTTCTTCGTTCGAGCTCGTAGCGGCCGTGGTACCGGGCGAGCCGCCGAGGACGACGACCGGCCGGCTGTAGAACTCGTTCGGCGTCAAATCGATGCGGTCAGACGAAGTTCACGGGCGCGACCTTGTTGTGCTCGCGCAGTTCGAACCTGCGGCCGTTCCTGATCTCGGAGACGATGAAGGCCTCGTTGGCTATGGCCTTGGCGATCACGTCGGTCTCAGGAACACCCAGGAGCTTGGCGAGGCTACGAACCATCTCCGTAGTGCCTTCGTCGAGCTCGAAATTCAGGCGATCCGGCAGCACATCGTGGCGAGGCGGTGGCGCGGAGTATGTTGCGGACATCGCTCAACCTTCAACTATCGTGTTCATGTATCCCCGCGTCGTCGCGAGCCGGAACTGGCAGGACTGACCTGAAGATAGGCATTGAAGGGAAAGGCGACAACTGTTTGCGAATTAGTTCTTGTTTTGTTCTAGTGATCCGCAGCGGTGTTATTATCGCGTTAGTCAAGATGTCGTAGTTCAGGGACATCCTCAGCAGCGAGGGTGCGCATGACTTCGCGACCGCCTGCCCGCGTCCAGCATGCGCATGCTTCGCGAGTGCTTCCGTGTCGGGTGTGGGATGCCTGATGTTCCGGCGCACCCGTACCGTGCAGGGCGGAGGTCTAAGAGCCCGTCAGGGCTTGCGCGAGGGCGAGACGCTGTGGGTGGCGAGCACGGTGTCGGTTTGCGGATCGAGCTCGATCAGCTTGACCTCGTAGCCCCAGAGTTCGGCCAGATGCTTTAGCGAGGCACGTGCATCCTGCTCCGCGAGAAGCTGGCCGGGACGCGTACGATGCTCGATGCGCAGGCAGCGGTCACCTGCCAGGTCGACGTCGACAATCTCGAGCTCGGCGTAGAAATTGCTCGGGTCGTAGCTGCGTGCCAGGGCGCGGCGGATCTCCCGGTAGCCCGCATCGTCGTGGATGTCGTCGACCAGCAGGTAGGGCTTGGCGACGTCGTCGAGCAGCCTGAACATGCGGAACTGGCGCATCACCGCCGGCGACAGGAACTGCTGGATGAAGCTCTCGTCGCGATATTCCGCCCAGGCGTGCTTCAGCGTGCCGGTCACGTCGCCGTTGCCCGCGATGTCCGGAAACCAGGCGCGGTCTTCGGCGGTGGGCGTCTCGCAGATGCGCGCGATGTCGGTCATCATCGCGTAGCCCAGCGCGTAGGGATTGAAGCTGCCGCCACCGGGATGATCGAAGCCGGGCTGGGTGATGACGTTGGTGGTGGAGTGGATCACCTCGAGGAAGGCGGCATCGTTGATGCGGCCCTGCTCGTGCAGCCTGGTCATGATCGCCTGGTGCACCCAGGTGGCGCAGCCCTCGTTCATCATCTTGGCCTGGGGCTGCGGATAAAAATACTGGGCGATCAGCCGGACGATGCGGATCACCTCGCGCTCCCACGGTGCCAACCGAGGGGCGTTCTTCTCCAGGAAGTAGAGCAGGTTCTCTTCCGGCAGGCCGAGCCGACGGCGACGGTCGCCGATCATGTTCGCGACCTGCGCGGTATTGCCGGATGGCAGGGTGCGCCACAGATCGTTGTAGACGCGATCCTCGTGCTCGCGACGCTCGCGGTCGCGCGCCTGTTCCGCCTTCAGATCCATCATCTTGGCGCCGGAGTGCCGATTTACGCCCTGGTTCTGCAACGCGTGCGCCGCATCCAGCACGCGTTCCACCGCGGCGACGCCGTGCCGCTCCTCGCAGCGCGCGATGTAGGAGCGTGCAAACTCGAGATAGTCGAGGATGCCCGTCGGTTCGGTCCACTCCCGGAACAGACGATTGTTGCGAAAGAAGTGGTTGTGGCCGAAGGCGGCGTGGGCGATCACCAGCGCCTGCATCGTGGCGCTGTTCTCCTCCATCAGGTAGCTGATGCAAGGGTTGGAGTTGATCACCACCTCGTAGGCCAGTCCCATGAGGCCGCGCTTGTATGCGTTCTGGTGTCCGACAAAGCGCTTTCCGAACGACCAATGCTTGTAGATCAAAGGCATGCCATGCGACGTGTAGACGTCGAGCATCTGCTCCGAGGTGATCACCTCAATTCGGTTGGGGTAGATCTCCAGCTTCAGCTCGTGCTCCGCGATGCGCTCGATCGCATCGTAGGCGTGACGCAGGGTCTCGAAGTTCCAGTCCACCCCGGTGTAGAGCAGATCGGATCCGCCCTCCGACGGCAACGGCCGATCGAGCATCGCCGACGACATCGCCGACCTCGCGCCCGGCGATCCGGATCGATGACGATGCGGGACGATGCTCATGGCGAGGCCTCCGCACGCCGCGCGAACAGCTCACGGAATACCGGAAAGATGTCCCGCTTCTCTGCCACCTGACGCATGACCAGGCGTTCGCTCTCCCCGGCGACCTGCTTGTAGCCGCGCCACAGGTCGGTCTCGCCTCGGATGATGGCGCCGGAGCCCACGATCTCGATGTAGGCGTAGTACTGCACGTTGGGCAGGATCCGGGTCTGCAGCAGCGCGCAGGAGCGTGGCGTGTCGGAGGCGGAGTTGTCTCCGTCGGAGGCCTGGGCGACGTAGATGTTCCAGGCCGAGGCCGGATAGCGGTTCTGCTGGATGCCGATCATCTCGTTGAGCGCCGACGAGACGATGGTGCCGCCGGTGCGCGGATCGGTGAAGAAGGTCTCCTCGTCGACCTCCTCGGCGACTTCGGCATGACGGATGAAGATCAGGTCGACCTGCTTGTAGCGCCGCTCGAGGAAGACGTGCAGCAGCAGGAAGAACTGCTTGGCGAGGTCCTTCATGCGCTCGGTCATGGAGCCGGACACGTCCATGATGCAGAACATCACGGCACGGGTGGAGGGCTTCGGCGTCTGGGTGAAACGCCGGTAGCGCAGATCGACCGGATCGATCCACGGCACACGGTTCAGTCGCCTCTGCGTCGCGGCGAGGTCGGCCTTCAGCCCGACGAGCTCCTCGTGCAGGGCCGGAGAAGCTTCGGCCTGATCCTCGAGAGCCGCTATCCGCGCCTCGATCTCCTTGCCGACGCCCGGCTTGGGACGTCGCAGGCCGATCCGCCGCGCCATCGAGTAGCGCATGGTGCGGCTCAGATCGAGCTGCGACGGCGCGCCATCGTTGCTGAGCCCGGCGCGGCTGGTGCTCATCGACTCCGTCGTGGTGATCTCGCGCTTGACGAGGTCGGGAAGCGCCAGGTCGTCGAAGAAC
>CAXTOE010000176.1:0-6049 GCA_964245685.1 uncultured Acetobacteraceae bacterium
GCAGGGTGTCGTGCATCCACCCCATGTTCCACTTGTAGTCGAAGCCGAGGCCGCCCTCGTCGGCGGGGCGCGAGACGTTGGGGAACGAGGTCGATTCCTCGGCGATCAGGATCGCGCCCGGCGCGGTCTCGTGCACCGCCCGGCTCAGATCCTGCAGGAAGGCGATCGACTCCAGGTTCTCGCGGCCGCCGTGGCGGTTCGGCACCCACTCGCCGGCCTTGCGGCTGTAGTCGCGGTACAGCATCGAGGCGACCGCATCGACGCGCAGCCCGTCGACGTGGAAGTGCTGCAGCCAGAACAGGCCGCCGGCGATCATGAAGCCGCGCACCTCATTGCGGCCGAGGTTGTAGATGTAGGTGTTCCAGTCCTGGTGGAATCCTTCGAGCGGATTGCCGTGCTCGTAGAGCGGCGTGCCGTCGAAGCGCGCGAGGCCATGGCTGTCGGTGGGGAAGTGCGCCGGCACCCAGTCCAGCAGCACGCCGATGCCGGCGGCGTGGCAGCGATCGACGAAGCGCGCGAACTGCGTCGGCGAGCCGAGCCTAGCGGTGGGCGCGAACTGGCTCAGCACCTGGTAGCCCCAGGAGCCGCCGAACGGGTGCTCCATCACCGGCATCAGCTCGACGTGGGTGAAGCCGAGCTCGCTCAGGTAGGGGATCAGCCGGTCGCCGAGCGCGTCCCAGTTGGAGGCGGCGCCGTCATGCGGCAGCCACGACATGGCGTGCATCTCGTAGACCGAGATCGGCGCGTCCGGCGCCTGGCGCGCGGCGCGCCCGGCCATCCAGGCGGCGTCGGTCCAGCCGATGGGCGGGGCGTCGACCCGCGAGGCGGTCTGGGGGGGCGCCTCGGTGGCCCAGGCCACCGGGTCGGCGCGCCAGGGCAGCAGGTTGCCGTCGGCGCCGACCAGCTCGTACTTGTACAGCGCGCCGGCGGCGACGCGCGGGACGAACAACTCCCACACCCCGGACGGGCTGCGCAGCCGCATCGGGTGGCGCCGCCCGTCCCAGCCGTTGAACGAGCCGACCATCGACACGCGCTGCGCGTTCGGCGCCCACACCGCGAAGCGGGTGCCGCGCACGCCGTCGATCTCGAGCACGTGCGCGCCGAGCACGTGGCCGAGCTCGCGATGACGGCCCTCGGCGATCAGGTAGATGTCGAGCTCGCCCAGCAGCAGGCCGAAGCTGTATGGATCCTCGGTCTCGACGGCCGCCTCGCCGCCGGCGCCGTCGCCGATGCGCGCGCGCAGCCGGTACGCCGAGGCGGAGCGGATCACCCCCGACCACAGCCCCTCGGGATGGATACGCACCAGCTCGCCGAGCACGGCGCCGCTCACCCGCTCGACCACCTCGAGCCGGCTCGCCTCCGGCCAGAACGCGCGCACCACCGTGCCACCCGGCACCGGGTGCGGGCCGAGCAGCGAGAACGGGTCGCCGTGACGGGCGCGCAGGAAGCTGTCGATCGCGCCGGGATGCGGCAGGTGCGGCTGCGCGAGCCGCGTGTCGGCGCCCGGATCGCCGCCGGACCGGCCCGAAGCCTCCGCCTCGCCGGCCGGGGGCGGTTCGCGGTCGTCGAGCATCGTGTCGGCCTGTGTCGGATGGTCAGTCATGCTGGTCCGGATCCCCGAGCAGTCTGGTTGCGATCGCGTCGAGCCCGGCCAGCGGGATCGAGATCCAGTGCGGCCGGTTGTTGGCCTCGTAGTGGATCTCGTAGGCGGCCTTCTCCAGCAGGAACAGGTCGATCATGGCGCTCTCCGCCTCGCGCGGGATCCAGGGGGTGGCGCTGGTCTCCAGCACGCTGCGGTAGGCGTTGAGGAAGTCCTCGCCGGCGTTGCGTCGGAAGCGCTCGAGCAGCTGCGCGCGGCGCACGTTGGTGCTCTCGCTGCCGCCCTCCAGGCGCGATCCCGCGGTGGCGCCGGCGTAGTCGAACGAGCGCAGCATCCCGGCGACGTCGCGGATCGGCGAGGAGTGCGCGCGACGCTGCTCCATCGACTTCGCGGGCTCGCCCTCGAAATCGATCAGGAAGGCATCGCCGCCCACCACCAGCACCTGACCGAGATGGAAGTCGCCGTGCACGCGCGTGCGCAACGACCCCACGCCCTTGGCGGCGAGCTGGCGCACCACGGCGTCGAGCTGCTTGCGGCGGTCGATCACGCCCTGCGCCATGGTCCTGGCGGCGTCGTCGATGTCGCCGCGTGCCATCGCCGCCTGTAGTGCGGCGACGGCGTTGTCGATCTGCTCGATCACGCCCGATCCCCACCCGTGCAGGTCGGCCTCGTTGACCCGCTCCGGCTTAAAGGCCGGGTTGTCGGTGGGGGCGGAGAACACCTCGTGCAGCTGCGCCAGACGCCGGCCGAGTGCCGAGGCGAAGCTCGCATAGTTGCTGTAGGCGTCGTCGCCGGACGGATCCTCGGTCGAGACGCTGTCGTCCGCGGCGCGTGCCAGGAAGTCGAGCGTCCAGGCCCAGCCGTCGCCCTGGTTGCGCACGAAGCCCTGCACCAGGATCAGCGTGTTGCGCGTGCCATCGGCGTCGATCCGCGCCACCTCGCCATAGAACGGCGGCGTGTTGGCGTAGCCGCTCTCGGTGAGGTAGCGGCTGATCTCCGCTTCCGGATGGATGCCGGACAGCACCTTGCGCACGATCTTGAGCACCAGCAGGTCGTCGATGATCTGCGAGCTGTTGGACTGCTCGGCCGACAGCCTGCGTATCGACAGCGTCTGCGGCAGCTCGATCTCGTCGAGGCGGTCGCTGCGGCTGAACTGCAGCGTGCCGCCCTCGATGCGCAGGGTCGCGGCCTTGCGTATCATCGCCAGCACGTCGGCGGTGAACTCGTCGGCGGCGAAGCCGTCGGTGAGGTAGCCGACCAGCGGTCCGCGTCGGATCCGGCTCAGCGCCAGCTGCTGCGCCAGCGGGATGCACGTGGCCTCGTTCACCGCCGCCACCGGCACGCAGTAGCGCTCGGTGCGGTCGCCGACCTTGACCTCGACCTCGCCCATCATCACGCGGTTGCCGACGCCGGGCTGGAACTGCGTGAGGTAGGCGAAGCGCGCCGAGTGCAGCGTCTCGGACTTCGACGAGAACCAGCGACGCTTGGGCAGGTACTCGGGCAGCACCTCGCGCTCCAGCAGGTGACGCGCCGGCGGTGCCCCGAGCTCGCCCATGTCGTGGCGCACGACGATGGTGGAGAACTCCGGCAGCGGCTCGGGTGCCGGCGTGTGCCACGAGGGCAGGGCGCGCGCGGAGGCGAGCAGGAACCAGTAGAAGCCGTAGGGCGGCAGCGTCAGCAGGTAGGTGAGCTGGCCCACCGGCGGGAACACCGAGCCGCCGACGATGTCGACCGGCACCCGCCCGACGTAGTCACGCAGGTCGAGCTCGACCGCCTGCGCCGCACGCGACAGGTTGCTGACGCACAGGATGGTCTCCTCGCTGCCCTCCTCGGACAGCTCGCGCAGGTAGGCCAGCACCTTGCGGTTGCCGGGATATAGGAAGCGCTGGGTGCCGCGGCCGAAGGCGCGGTGCGTCTTGCGCACGCTCAGCATCCGGCGCGTCCAGTTCAGCATCGAATGCGGATCGTCGGACTGCGCTTCCACGTTGACCGCCTGGAAGCCGTAGATCGGGTCCATGATCGGCGGCAGCACCAGACCCGCCGGATCGGCGCGCGAGAAACCGCCGTTGCGGTCGACCGACCACTGCATCGGCGTGCGCACGCCGTCGCGGTCGCCGAGATAGATGTTGTCGCCCATGCCGATCTCGTCGCCGTAGTAGATCACTGGCGTGCCGGGCATCGACAGCAGCAGCCCGTTCATCAGCTCGATCCGCCTGCGGTCGCGCTGCATCAGCGGCGCCAGCCGACGGCGTATGCCGAGATTGATCCGCGCCCGCTTGTCGCTGGCGTAGGTCTCCCACAGGTAGTCGCGCTCGGACGAGGTCACCATCTCCAGCGTCAGCTCGTCGTGGTTGCGCAGGAACACCGCCCACTGGCAGTTCGCCGGGATCTCCGGGGTCTGTCGCATGATGTCGGTAATCGGGAAGCGGTCCTCGCGCGCGATCGCCATGTACATGCGCGGCATCAGCGGGAAGTGGAACGACATGTGGCATTCATCGCCGTCGCCGAAATAGACCTGCGCGTCCTCCGGCCACTGGTTGGCCTCTGCCAGCAGCATCCGCCCGGGCGCGTAGACGTCGATCTCGGCGCGTATCTTCTTGATGACGGCGTGGGTCTCGGCGAGGTTCTCGTTGTTGGTGCCCTCGCGCTCCACCAGGTACGGCACCGCGTCGAGCCGCAGCCCGTCGACGCCGAGGTCGAGCCAGAACCGCATCACCGAGAGCACTTCCTCCAGCACCTTCGGGTTGTCGAAGTTCAGGTCGGGCTGGTGGCTGTAGAAGCGGTGCCAGTAATAGGCCTTCGCCTCGTCGTCCCAGGTCCAGTTCGACTTCTCGGTGTCGATGAAGATGATGCGGGTGCCGTCGTACCTCTCGTCCGAGTCCGACCAGACGTAGAAGTCGCGCTCCGGCGAACCGGCCGGCGCGCGACGTGCGCGCTGGAACCAGGAGTGCTGGTCCGAGGTGTGGTTGATGACCAGCTCGGTGATGACGCGCAGGCCGCGCTCGTGGGCGGCGGTGATGAACTCGCGCAGGTCGGCGAGCGTGCCATACTCCGGATGCACGCCGCGGTAGTCGGCGATGTCGTAGCCGTCGTCGCGTCGCGGCGAGGGGTAGAACGGCAGCAGCCAGCTCGCGGTGACGCCGAGCTCGGCGATGTAGTCCAGCTTCTGCAGCAGGCCCTTGAGGTCGCCGACGCCGTCGTTGGTGCCGTCGAAGAAGGACTTGATGTGGATCTGGTAGATGATCGCGTCCTTGTACCACAGCGGGTCCTCGAGCGGCGTCAGCGCGACCGGCCGTCGATCCTGTACGCTGCCGGTAGCGCCTTGCTGGCTGCCTTCCGGGGCAGCGACCTCGGTGATGTCAGTGTTCATAGTGTCGAACGACGTCCCTTCAGGGGGCAGGGTGCGGGGAGAGGGGATCAGGAGGGCGAGGTCGCGCGCCAGATCAGGTAGGGCTGCTGCGGCGTCAGGGTGACGGTATGGTATTTTCCGGCGAGCTGGAAACGGTCGCCGCCGATCAGGTCCTCGAGCTGCAGCTGCGCCTGGTCGGGCAGCCCCCAGCGCCAAAGCGGCAGCTCGATGCTGGTCTGCTGCTCGCGCCTCGGGTCCAGACTGACCATGATCAGCAGGCAGTTGCCGCGGTCGGCGGTCGCCTTCTCATAGAACAGCACGGCATCGTTGCCCGCCGGCAGGAAGTCGATCTCGAGGTGCGAGCGCAACGCCGGGTTCTCGGCGCGTATCCGGTTGAGCTGGGTGACCTCGGCCACGATGTTGCCGGGACGCTGCCAGTCCCAGCTGCGTATCTGGTATTTCTCGCTGTCGAGATACTCCTCGCGTCCCGGCAGCGACGCGGCCTCGCACAGCTCGAAGCCGTTATAGACGCCCCACAGCCCGGACAGGGTGGCGGCGAGGGCCGCGCGTATCAGGAAGCCGGGCCGACCCGAGTTCTGCAGGAACACCGGGTTGATGTCGGGCGTGTTGACGAAGAAGTGCGGCCGGAAGAAGTCGCGTGGCGCCTCCTGCGAGAGCTGGGTCAGATACTGGGTCAGCTCCGCCTTGGTGTTGCGCCAGGTGAAGTAGGTATAGGACTGGCCGAAGCCGACCTTGGCCAGCCGGTTCATCACCTTGGGGCGGGTGAACGCCTCGGCGAGGAACACCGCCTCGGGATAGCGCGCCCGCACCTCGCCGATCATCCACTGCCAGAACGGCAGCGGCTTGGTGTGCGGGTTGTCGACACGGAACAGCCGGATACCCTGCTCGGCCCAGTACAGCACCACGTTGGCCAGCGCCAGCCACAGCTCCGGCACCGCGCCCTCGGCGTAGAAGTCGACGTTGACGATGTCCTGGTACTTCTTCGGCGGGTTCTCGGCGTAGCGTATGCTGCCGTCGGGACGCCAGGCGAACCAGTCGCGATGCTGCTTGAGCCAGGGATGGTCGGGCGCGCACTGAAT
>CAXTOE010000177.1:0-5315 GCA_964245685.1 uncultured Acetobacteraceae bacterium
ACCGAGGCCGCGGCGCGCAGCCGGTCGCGCGCCTCGCTGAGCTGCGCCGCGGCCTCGGTGGCCTCGAGCGCGACGATGGGTGCGGCGTCCTCGACCGACACCTCCTCGAGTGCCGTGAGCAGCAGCAGCTGACGCTGCTGTGCCGTCAGTCCGCCATCCACCGCTCCGGGATCGACCAGGCCGAAATTGAAGCGCCTGGTGACCCAGTTGTACAGCCCGTGGCGCGCGGTGAGGTCGTCGGCCGGCGCCGAGATCAGCTCGCGCAGGCTCTCGGCGACGAGCAGGTCGCCGCGCGGTTGGCTTCCGGTGAGGGCGCGCGCATAACGTCTGGCATAGGGAAGAGCGCGGATCAGGTCGTCGCGCCGCGTTGTAGCCATCAGGCGTCTCTCTCTGGATGAATGGAGGCGTTTTGAGCCGACGGGCCGCACCAGATCGGGGTCGCGACGGGCAGCCGACGCCGGCCGATGCGGCCGCCGCGGACGCGGAGGGCGACATGCATCGCCGCATCGCGCGCCTGCTGCCCGACCTGCGCGGCTTCGCCCGCTCGCTGACCCGCGAGGCGGTCGCGGCCGACGACCTGGTGCAGGATACGCTGGTGCGGGCGCTGGCGGCGCGGCAGCAGTTTCAGCCGGACACCAACCTGAAGGCGTGGCTGTTCACGATCCAGCGCAACGCCTTCTATGAGCAGATCCGCCGCCGCCGGCGCGAGAGCCGCGTGCTCAGCGAGCGCATGCCCGATCCCGCCAGCACCCTGCCGGACGCGGCGCTGCGTGGCGAGCTCTCCGACCTGCAGCGCATGCTGTTCACGCTGCCGCCGCTGCTGCGAGAGGCGCTCGTCCTGGTGGGCGCTCAGGAGCTCAGCTACGAGCAGGCGGCGACGATCTGCGCGGTTCCGGTCGGCACCATCAAGGCACGCGTCTCCCGTGCCAGGACCCAGCTGTCGCGGGCGTTGGCAGGCTCGGACACGGCGTCCTCGAGCTGAGCTAGCGGGATCGGCGCGGATCCCCGGATCGTCGTGGACTCGCGGATCATCGTGAACCACCATGCCGTTCCTCGAAGATGTCGCGGTCATCCAGAAACGGCGCATGGCGCCAGACTAGCCTGCCCCATGCGGAACGCCAAATCGCTGCCGCCGGGCCGCCAATCATCCAGGGAAGCCCTCGCTTTTTCGTGAACGAGTGTATCCACGGCGGATGCAACGCTGAGTCCCAGCCGGTCATTGCTGGTCCACAAACGGAGACATCGCCCTCATGTCCAGCAGCGCCTCGAGCAACGCGACGCACGGTTTCCACGGTCAGGTCATCACCATCCTCCCCAAGCTGCGTGTTCAGGCCCTGGCCCTGACCCGCAACCGCGCCGCCGCCGAGGATCTGGTACAGGACGCCGTCTGCAACGCGCTGTCGGCACAGGCGAGTTTCATCCCCGGAACAAATTTCGCCGCCTGGATGCACCGTATCCTGCGCAACCGCTTCATCTCCAACCTGCGCAAGCGCCGCGACACCACCGACATCGACGACGTGCCGTCCTCGGTATTCGCGACCGAGGCGCCGCACGAGGATCGTCTGGCGCTGAAGGATCTCGGCAAGGCGATGACGCGTCTGCCCGCAGACCAGCGCGAGGCGCTGATCATGGTGGTGGTGCAGGGCATGAGCTACGAGGCGCTTGCCGAGGCGACCGGCTGCGCCGTCGGCACCGCCAAGAGCCGGGTGTTCCGCGCCCGTCGCCAACTCGAGGCGTGGCTGATGGGCGAGACCCCCGAGCGCGACGGTCGCGCGGCGGTCAAGGCGACTCGCATCGCCCGCCTGCTCGACAGCAAGCAGGCCGCGTCGCGTGTGGCCGGGGTGCACGACAGCGTGTTGACGTAGGCCTCCTAGGTGTCGTGACGGTGGTGCAACCGTAAGGCTGCGGCGACGCTAGAGGATGTGTCGGCTATCACGCCGGCTCGATGCATCCGGAACTGACGCGACTTGATGACGCAGCGCACAGACAGTTCGGATCCTTCGCCGCGACGTGTACGGCGCAAGCCCGATACCGCGTTCGACCAGTGGCTCAACCGGGGTCTGCATCAGCTGTTCGACGACGTCGCCAAGGAGCCCATACCTGAAGAGCTGCTGAGGCTCATCGAGGACGACAAGCAGCAGTAGCTGTCGGGCGGACGGCGTCCCGCCTTCGCGTTGGAGACTATGTCGGATGCGAAGCACGGCCTTGGCGCGGCGCCGCCGGATCCTGCCGGGTTTAGGGAAGTTGCGTCGCGCCTTCGACACCGTCAGCGTGCGGATGATCGCGATCATCCTGCTGTCGTGCATACCGCTCGCCGTGCTCTGCGGCCTGGTGTCATGGCGTAATTACGAGGGCGCATCGAATTACAGTGCGGCGCGTGCCCAGGCGCTGGTCGTGTTGTTCCAGAACCGTGCCCAGCAGGATCTCTCGCAGGCCGCAGCCTTCCTCGAGGACGTCGCCTCGCTCGACGAGCTGCGCGATCCGCAGGCGTGCGGCAAAGCCCTGCATCTTGCCGTGGTGACCCAGTCGCCGCGCTACGAAGCCCTCAGTTTGGTGGCGGCGGATGGGCGTGTTCTCTGCAGCTCGGGCCGGCATGACGCCGCATTGGCTGCCGTTCCCCCTGTCGTAACGCTCGACGCGTCGGGCATCCAGCGCGTGGCGCTGCGCCGCACCGCCGACGGCGCGCCGGTGATGACCGTGGAGCTGGTCTCGCGTCCGGTCGCCGGTCCGGGACGCTTCCTGGTGGCGGAGATGCGGCTCGGATGGCGCAGGGGCGACCTGTTCGGCGGCGACGGGCGCGCCGGGATCCTCGGCACCGGCCTGCCGCTGCGCGCCTGGCTGATCGGGCCCGGCGGGATCGTCGCGCCGCTGTGCCAGGGATGCGGCTGGACCGCCCCGGCCGACCTCTCCGGCCTGCGCGCGACCGCCGCCGCCGACCGCGGCAACCCGGTCGCCGCCGAGGACGGTGCGGCGATGATCGGTGCGTTCGCGGGCCCGGTGGACGTGCTGGCCATCACCCAGTCGACCGACGAGGAGACCCGCGCGCTCAGCGTGTTCATCATCCGCGTGATCGGCATCGTGCTGCTCCTCGGGGTCGGGCTGGTCGCGGTGTCCGTGGGTGCCAACATGCTGGTGGTGGCGCCGCTGCAGCGGCTCACCGGTGCCGTCACGCACTGGCGCGAGGCAGGCAGTTACGCGGTGCACGACGCCCGGCTGATGCCGTTCGAGCTGCGCGAGCTGTCACGTGCCTTCACCCAGGCGACGCGCAGCCTGGCCTCGCACGAGCACACGCTGGGCGAGGCGGAAGCCAAACAGGAGCTCCTGATCAAGGAGATCCATCATCGGGTGAAGAACAACCTGCAGATCATCGCCTCGCTGCTCAACCTGCAGGCCAATCGTATCCGACAGCCCGAGGCGCGTGCCGAGTTCGCCTCCGCGCGCGACCGCGTGCGGGCACTCGCCACCCTGCATCGCTACCTGTACTCGGAAGGCGAGCTGCAGACGCTGAACATGCGCTCGTTCCTGCAGGAGCTGTGCTCGCAGCTGTTCCAGGCGATCGGCGAGAAGCAGGGCCGCCGGATACAGCTGCACATCGAGGCGGCGGAGATCGAGATGGCCACCGACCAGGCGGTGCCGCTGTCGCTGATCGTGACCGAGGCGGTGAGCAACGCGGTCAAGTACGCCTTCCCGGGCGGACGCAGCGGCCATGTCCGGGTCAGCCTCAGCCAGCTCGGCTCCGATGAGGGCGAGGCGATGGGCCGGCTGGTGATACAGGATGACGGCGTGGGCATACCCGCCGGCCGTGCCGAGACCGAGACCGGCATACGCGACGGCCTCGGCATCCAGCTGATACGCGGCTTCGCGCGTCAGCTCGGCGCGCGGCTGGAGGTCGATGAGGGAGAGGGGACCCGCTACACGCTCACCTTCCCGCTGCATCCGCGCGAGCCCGATGTCGGGAGCACCGGATCGGACGACGATCCGGACCACGAGGGCGACCGAGAGGCCGCTGCATGAAACTGCGGCCATAACTTGGGCTGAACGGCCTCGGCGACGCCGGCGCCCCTGTTGCTGCGCTCCCGCCTTGGCTACATAGCCGGTCGGGATGAGCAGCGATCGAGCAGCGACGAAGGGGTGGGTCCGCGCGCAGTCGCGCCTGGGCCGACGGGCAGCACTTCCGGTGGTCCTGCTCAGCCTGTGCGGGGTGGCCGCGTCCTTGTTCCAGGCCTGGTGTGTGGCCAGCGTTCTCGCGGCCGCACTGGCCGGCGCCGGCAACGGGTCGCTGCCTTGGGCGCTGCCCGGGTTCGCGCTCGCGGCGGTGTTGCGCGCGGCCCTGCAGGCGCTGGTCGAGATCGCGTCGGCGAGGGCCGGCGGACGTGCCCGGACACGGCTTCGCCACGACACCCTGACCGGGATCCTGTCGGCCGGCCCGAGGCTGCTGCGCGGCAGCCACAGCGGCGCCCTGAGCGCTCTGCT
The DNA here is from genome assembly GCA_964245685.1 of uncultured Acetobacteraceae bacterium. Lineage (GTDB taxonomy): Bacteria > Pseudomonadota > Alphaproteobacteria > Acetobacterales > Acetobacteraceae > Lichenicoccus. The sequence goes on from CAXTOE010000177.1 coordinate 4,474, forward strand.
GGTGGACCGCATCGAGGCGGTCGACGGCTTCTTCGCCCGCTACCTGCCGGCCGCCACCCTGGCCGCCGCCGGGCCGCTCCTGGTGCTGCTGGCCGCCGGGTTCGTGCAGCCCTTCGCGGCCCTGGTGCTGCTCTGCTGCGGCATCGCGGTGCCGGTGCTGCAGGCGGTGTTCGGCATCGGCGCCGCCGCCGCCACGCGACGCCAGTTCCAGGCGCTGTCGCGCCTGCAGACGCGCTTCGTCGACCGGATGCGCGGCATCGCCACCATCGTGCTCGCCGGCCGCACCGAGGACGAGGCGCGCCGCATCGCCGATGCGGCCGCCGAGCTGCGGGTACGCACCATGCGCGTGCTGCGGGTGGCGTTCCTGTCCTCGGCCGGGCTCGACCTCGCGATGGTGGCAGCCCTGGTGGTGATCGCGCTGCACGACGGGCGCGGCCTGCTGCACCCGGCGCCGGCGGGGGCCGCTCCCGGCGGGGGCGCGACGCTGCCGGCGGCCTTGTTCTGCCTGCTGCTGGTACCCGAGTTCTTCGCGCCGCTGCGCACCTTCGCGCTCGCCTACCAGGACCGCATGCAGGCCATCGTCTGCGCCGAGGCGCTGGCGGTGCTGCCGGCGGCCGCGCAGGTGCCGCAGCGCGTCGTGCCGCGGCCGCGTCCACAGGCGGTGAGCCTGGCATTCGAGGACGTGCACTACGCCTGGGACACCGCGCGCGGACCCGCGCTGGACGGGCTGAGCTTCCGCGTGGCGCCTGGCGAGACGGTGCTGCTGGTCGGCCCGTCCGGCGCCGGCAAGTCCACGCTGATCGAGATGCTGCTGGGCTTCATCCGGCCGGACCGCGGCTGCG
>CAXTOE010000177.1:5325-5977 GCA_964245685.1 uncultured Acetobacteraceae bacterium
CACCAGGGCCCCCGGGATTCCGGGGCCCTGGTGTGACGTCGGTCCCGACCGCGATACTCGGCGGCGGGACGGAGGCCGCTCGTGATCGAGGTCGAAGGGCTGACCAAGACCTTCCCCACCCGCAAGGGCAGGGAGAAGGTCGAGCTGACGGCGGTCGACGGCGTCGACCTGCACGAGATGGACGCGGCGGGGCTGTCCGACCTGATCTCCTGGATCGGCCAGAAGCCGATGCTGTTCGCGGGCAGCCTGCGCGACAACATCCTGTTCGCGCGTCCCGACGCGCCGCCGCAGGCGCTCGACCACGCGCTGCACGTCGCCTCCCTCGATACGGTGATCGCCGGGCTGCCCCACGGGCTCGACACGGTGATCGGCGAGGGCGGCTACGGCCTGTCCGGCGGGCAGGCGCAGCGCGTCGCGATCGCGCGCGCGGTGCTGCGCGACGCGCCGCTGCTGCTGCTCGACGAGCCGACGGCGCATCTCGATCCGGTCACCGAGCGCTCCATCCTCGACAGCCTCGGCCTGCTGGGCCACCGCATCGAGCTCATCGCCGGCCAGCCGGGCCTGCCGGACATGGTGTTCGCCGCCAATGGCGGCATCCTGGTCGCAGATCGGGCGCTGGTGCCGCGATTCCGCCATCCCGAACGTCGCAACG
>CAXTOE010000178.1:0-1346 GCA_964245685.1 uncultured Acetobacteraceae bacterium
GGCGGAGAGCGACAACGATTTCGTCCAGTATCTGCGGCTGCGGCTGCGGCTGGCGGCGGCGAGCGGGCCGGCGCTGCTCACCGCCGTCGCGGCGGCGCTGCTCTACGACCTGGCGCTGACCCTCACCGGCAGCCTGGAGGCGGGTTGCGTCGCCGACTACCTGTCGGGGCTGCTGATCGGCGAGGAGCTGCGTCTCGCGGACGCCGTGCGGTCGGAGGCGGCGCGCATCGCCATCACCGGCGAGGCCGCGCTGTGCGAGCGCTACGCGCGCGCCTTCGCCGTCATCGGCGCCGCACCCCCCGAGCCGATCCCCGACACGGCGTTGGACGGGCTGCGGCGCATCGCGGTCACGGCCGGCCTGATCCCGGCCTCCTCGGAAGGAGACGTCTAAGATGTCGCACGACCTGATGGGACGCGCCCCGTTCACCGCCATCCTGCGCGGGCTGGCACCTGAGGAGGCGCTCGCGGTCGGCACCGCGCTGGTCGAGGCCGGCATGACGATCCTGGAGGTGCCACTGAACTCGCCGCGGCCGCTGGACAGCATACGCCTGCTGGCGCAGCGCTTCGGCTCCACCTGCCTGATCGGCGCCGGGACGGTGATGACCCCGCAGCAGGTGCGCGAGATCGGCCAGGTCGGCGGGCGGCTGATCGTCATGCCGCACGGCGACGCCGAGGTGATCGCCGCGGCCAAGCAGGCCGGCATGGTCTGCATGCCCGGCGTCGCCACGCCCACCGAGGGCTTCGCCGCCCTGCGCGCCGGCGCCGACGCGCTGAAGCTGTTCCCGGCCGAGCTGGTCACCCCCGCGGTGCTGCGCGCGATGCGGGCGGTGTTCCCGCCGCAGACGCTGTTCCTGCCGGTCGGCGGCATCACCCCGGACAACCTGGCCGACTTCGTGCAGGCCGGCGCCAGCGGCTTCGGGCTCGGCTCCGGCCTGTACGCGCCGGGACGCGACGCCGCGGAGGTGGGACGTCGGGCGCGCGCCTATCTCGCGGCCTGGGACCGCGCCGCCGCCGCCGTCTAAGCCAGGAGCATCGCGATGTCGTCCTCCCCTTCACGCTCGAACCCGATCGGCGTCGGCAACGTCGGCATGGGCCAGATCGCGCGCGTGCAGCACCTGCCGGCGCTCGCCGCGACCGCCGGCCTGAAGCTGCTCGCGGTGGCCAATCCGGTCGCGGTCGCGGTGCCCGACGGGGTGAGCCTGCACGGCTCGCTCGACGCCCTGCTGGCAGAGGCGCCCGGAGTGGACGCGGTCGCCATCTGCACCCCGCCGCAGGTCCGCTACGATCTCGCACGGGCGGCGCTGGACGCGGGCCGGCACGTGCTGCTGGAGAAGCCGCCTTCGGCC
>CAXTOE010000178.1:1356-5968 GCA_964245685.1 uncultured Acetobacteraceae bacterium
GTTCAGCGACGCGGTCGACCCTGCCCGCGAGATCCTGGCGGCGCGCGCCGCCACCGGCATGGACATCGTCTGGAAGGAGGACGTGCACAAGTTCCATCCCGGCGTCGACTGGTTCTGGCAGCCGGGCGGGATGGGCGCGTTCGATGCCGGCATCAATGCGCTGTCGATCGCGGTCGGGGTGATGCCCGAGCCGCTGTTCGTGCGCCAGGCGACGCTGATGATCCCCGAGGCCGCGCACACCCCGATCGCGGCTTCCCTGCGCTTTGCCACCCCCACGCGCAGCGCCGGCTTCGTCGCGGCGCTGGACTGGGACCAGCAGGACGAGACCTGGAGCATCGACTGGACGCTGGAGGATGGCGGCCGGCTCGAGCTGTCGCGCGGCGGTGCGGCGCTTGCCCTGGACGGGCAGAGCATCGTCTCGGGCACCGACCGCGAGTACCCGCGTCTGTACGCCCGCTTCCGCGAGCTGATCGCGGCCGGCCGCTCTGACGTCGAGATCCGGCCGCTGCAGCTGGTGGCCGACGCCTTCCTGCTCGGACGGCACGTCGCGGTGGCGGCGGTGGCGTCGTGAGTGCGGTCGGCCAGAGCGCCGATGACCGGCTGCGCTGCGTGCACGAGGCGCACGCGCTGCTCGGCGAGGCGCCGTTCTGGGACGAGGCTGAACAGGCGCTGTACTGGGTCGACATCTACGGCCGACGCATCCACCGCCTGCATCCGCAGAGCGGCGCCACCGACAGCTGGCTGATGCCGGACCGCGTCGCCTGCGCGGTGCCGCGCACCCAGGGCGGCCTGCTGGTGGCGCTGTCGCGCAGCCTGGCGCTGTTCGATCCGGCGGACGGCAGCCTGCGCACCGTGTTCGCGCTGGATGCGGGCGATGTCGGCACACGCTTCAACGACTCGCGCACCGACGCCGCCGGCCGTCTCTGGATCGGCACCATGAACGAGCTCGACGAGAGCCCCGGCGGCATGCTGTTCCGCTTCGACGCGCAGCACGCGTGCCGCGTGGCGGAGAGCGGCATCCGGATCTGCAACGGCATCAACTTCAGCCCGGCCGACGACGTCTTCTACCTCGCGGACTCGCCCGAGCGGATCATACGCGCCTACGATTTCGACCTCGCCGCCGGCAGCATCGCGAACCGGCGCGACCTCGTGCGCATCGATGCCCCTGCGGTGCCGGACGGAAGCGCCGTGGACGTCGACGGCTGCGTCTGGAACGCGCAGTGGCAGGGCAGCCGGGTGGTGCGCTACGCCCCGGACGGTCGCGTCGTGCAGGTGGTGGCGATGCCGGTCAGCCGGCCGACCTCGTGCGTGTTCGGCGGGCCGGACCTGTCGACGCTCTACGTCACCAGCTCCTGCATGGAGCTGGACGGCGCGACGCTGCGCGCCGAACCGCTGGCAGGCTCGCTGTTCGCCTACGAGGCCGGGGTCGCCGGGCGCCCCTGCACGCGCTTCGCGGGCTAGCCCTCATCATGCCGCGCCGCCGCCGAGATAGGCCGCGACCGGCGCGGTCAGCCTGACCCAGCGCAGCTCGTCGGCCGACATCAGCCGGGCCGCGACGATCTCCCGGTTGTCGAGCCGCAGCCTGGGCAGCCGCTCCAGCCGCATCTCGAAGAAGTGCACCCTGTCGCGCCGTCCGTCCCAGATGCCGTGACGGACCTGGCGCGCCACCAGCACCGGCGCCTCGAGACCGATCTCCTCGGCCAGCTCGCGCCGCGCCGCGGCCTCCGGCGTCTCGCCCCGCCGGACGCCGCCGCCCGGGAAGTTCCACTCCGTGCGATAGGAGGAGCGCACCAGCAGCAGCGCCGGACCGACATGGATCGCCACCAGCGCGCCCTCGTGCGACGGCCGCCGCAGCCGCCACCACAGGCGGGCGAGCGGATAGGCGAGGCGGAACACCGTGCGCCAGACGAGATCGATCGCAGCACGGAACGAGGAGACGTTCGGATCAAGCATCAGGTGACACCGCCGGCGTCGTGGCGACGCGGGCGAGCTTAGCCTGCCCGGATGGGAAGCGACATGCCGCAGTCGCGGTGCAGTCGATGGCGAACACGCGCCCGACGTCGGGATCTGAGAGCGCGGCTATATTGTTATGGCAAAGTAATTGGTTGCGTCCGGGGCTGACCGCAGCTACCGGCGACCCTGTTGGGCAATGCTCCTCCGGTCTCAAGGTGAACGTTACATGTCGGGCACCAATGTCTTCGGCCTGCTGCAGCCGTCCGGCAGCACCGATCCGCTCGCCGTGCTCTCCGGCAGTCCGCTCTATCCGGGGATCGCCGGAGTGGTGTCCGCACTCTACGGACCCGGACGAACCGCGGCGCAGGTCGCAGCCCAGACCGTCGCCGATCCGGAGAGGACGGCACTCCAGCTTCCCGATGGCGAGGTCGCCGAGGAGCTGTTCAACGACGATGGCAGCCTCACCCTGACGCCCGGCAGCGTGTACGCGGCCGGTGTCGTGCTCTATGACAACACCGACCTCACCGACAAGGAACTCGTCCCCTTCGAGAGCAACTCGCCGGCTCCGACGTTGAACGTCGTGCTCGGCGGATATTTCGAGATCGTGGCCACTCTCGGCTACGGCGCCTTCATCGTCGCGAGTCCGGCCGACGGCGGCACCGCGATCAACCACGACTCGCAGCTCATCCTGGACCCGACCAACGTCCCTCCGGGCCGCGACGGCTTCGAGGTCGAGGACGATGTCGGCGTGACGCTGGGATGCGGCTACGGCCAATACGACATCAACGAGACCGGCACGGATTTCCTGATCCTCGATGCCGTTGCCGCGGGCGGATCGGCGGCCGTCCTGATGACCGGTGACGGCAGCGATGCGCGGATCGACGTCGGCGGCGGCGGTGCCTTCACGCAGGCCGGCAGCGGCACCGTCACCGTGGAAGCCGGGCCCGGAGGCACCTACACGCAGGTCGGCTCCGGCGCGGCCATTATAGGATCGCAGCAATCCAGCATCGACATGGTGCACGGGACCCTCACCCTGTCCTCGTCGGGCGACGACCGCATCACGCTGGGTGATGCGACGGCGGCGATCACGGTCGCGGCTGCGGCGCAGCACGGCGACACCATCGTCCTGGGCAGCGGCGCCACCACGGTCACGGGTGCAGCGTCCGTCGTCAACGCGACCGTGTTCGGCGGCTCTGGCGCGCTCGACTTCTCCGGCGGCGGCGGCGTGCTGGTGCTCGGCACCGGGCGCACCAGCATCGACGCCACGGGCGGCATCGACGGCGCGCCGCACGTCGCGTTCACCGGTGCCGGCAGCACGGTCTTCGACGGCGGTGCGGGCACCGGCACCGTGGTCGCGAGCACCGGCTCATCGACGATCCAGGCCGGCAGCGGTGGCGGCTGGTATTCGGGAGGCTCGAACGGCGACAACGACCTCACCGCCACCGGAGTGGGGACGGTGCTGGTCGCCGGCGGCAACGGCGACAGCCTGACGGGCGCGAGCAACGGCTGGACGTACTTCGTCGCGGCCGGCGGCAACGAGACCCTGCTCGGAGGCAATGCGGCGGGCACCGACTTCTTCTTCGGTGGCAGCGGTGCCGACCTGCTCGCGCCCGGGCGCGGAGCCTCGATCATCGACGTCGGCTCCGGCGCCGAGACCATCATGGGCGGCGGCGGCGCCGACCAGATCTGGCTGACCGCGGCGAGCGGTGCGACGCGTATCGATGCCGGATCGGGCGGCGACGCGATCGTGACCGGCTTCCGCCTCGGCACCGATCGCATCGGATTGGGCGGCCAGGGCGTCGCGGCGGAAGCCTTCTCCGGTGGCTCGACGGCCATCACGCTCTCCGGCGGCGAGACGCTGCGCCTCGTCGGCCTCGATGCCACCAGGGCCACCGACCTGTTCGGCTGAGGCGGAGCGGAACGGGCGCGATCGCGTCATCACCCGCCACGGCGCTATAGGCTCCGGAGATCGCGGCGTACTGGGAGAGTGCGGATGAGGATGCAGGGGCGGACCGTCCTGATCACGGGTGGCACCAGCGGGATCGGGCTGGAGCTGGCGAGGCAGCTTCAGCAGCGTGGCAACACCGTCATCGTGACCGGACGCGACCAGGGGAAGCTCGACGCCGCCGCGCGGACGCTGCCGGGCCTGGAGGGCTTCAGCAGCGACGTCAGCGATCCGGCGGCGATCGCGACCCTGCACGAGCGCGTGCTGGCGCGCTTCCCGAGCCTCGACACGCTGGTCAACAACGCGGGGATCATGCGGAACCTGAACTTCGTGCGCGACCCTGATCGGGCGCTGGACGACGTGACGCGCGAGATCGAGATCAACCTGTGCGGGCCGGTGCGCATGGTGCAGCGGTTCCTGCCGCATCTGCGCGGCCGCGACGGCGCGCTGATCGTCAACGTCTCCTCCGGCCTCGCCTTCGTCCCGCTTCCCGCGGCGCCGATCTACTGCGCCACCAAGGCCGCGATCCACTCGTTCAGCCAGTCGCTGCGCGTGCAGCTCGAGGGCACCGGTGTCACCGTGGTCGAGCTGGCCCCGCCCGGCGTCGAGACGCCGCTGTTCCGCGGCGAGTTCGCCGAGGAGATGAAGGAGGAGAAGGCGATGGACGTGAAGGTGCTGGTCGCGCGCGCGCTCGCCGGCCTCGTCCGACGCACA
>CAXTOE010000179.1:0-1767 GCA_964245685.1 uncultured Acetobacteraceae bacterium
GCGCGGGTGATGCTGATCCCCGACGGCGACGTCGCCGCCAGCAGCGCCGCCTGCCTGCCCGGCAGCGGCGTCGACATCTATGCCGGCTCCGGCGGCGCGCCCGAAGGGGTGCTGGCGGCGGCGGCGCTGCGCTGCGTCGGCGGCCACATGCAGGCGCGGCTGATGTTCGAGGACGAGGAGCAGGTGGCACGCGCGGCGGCGATGGGCGAGGGCGATCCGCGTCGCCGCCTGACGCTGCTCGACATGGCGCGCGGCGACGTCCTGTTCTCCGCCACCGGCGTCACCTCCGGCGCGCTGCTGCGCGGCGTGCAGCGCACCGACGCGCGCGCGATCACCCACTCCATCGTCATGCGCTCGAAGTCCGGCACCGTGCGCTTCATCGAGGGGCACCACAACTTCGCCACCAAGACCTGGAGTGCGAGCTGAGCCGGATGTCGGCCGACTTGGCCGACGGGTCCGTATCGTCGCAGCCGGCGCGTCCCTGCCTCGACGTGACCGCGAGCCTGACCGGGCGGCGCTGGGTGTGGAACGCCGAGGTCTCCGAGCGCCACGCCAGTGCGATCGCGCAGCGGCACGACCTGCCGGAGATCCTCGGCCGGCTGCTGCACGCGCGCGGCGTCGACGCCGACCAGGTCGGCCTGTTCCTGGAGCCGACGCTGCGCGCGCTGCTGCCCAACCCCTCCTGCCTGACGGACATGGACCTGGCGTCGGACCGCCTCGCCGATGCCGTCCGGCGCGGCGAGACGGTCGGCATCTTCGGCGACTACGACGTCGACGGCGCCTGCGCCTGTGCGGTGCTGGCGAGCCTGCTCGGCGAGCTCGGCTGCGCCGTGCTGACCCACGTGCCCGACCGTATGCGCGAGGGCTACGGCCCCAACGCGCCGGCGCTGCTCGGCCTCACCGCGCGCGGCGCCACGCTGGTGGTGTGCGTCGATTGCGGCACCGCGGCCGCGGAGGCGCTGGCCGCACTCGCCGGGATCGCCGACGTGGGGATCCTGGACCACCACAAGGCCGAGGGGCCGCCGCCGCCGGTGCTGGCGACCGTCAACCCGAACCGGCTGGACTGCGCGTCCGGCCTCGGCACGCTGTGCGCGGCCTCCATCGCCTTCGTCGCCGGGGTCGCGACGCTGCGCGCGCTGCGCCGCGGCGCCTGGTTCGCGCAGCGCGCGGAGCCCGACCTGCTGGCGCTGCTCGACCTGGTGGCGCTGGCGACGATTTGCGACGTGATGCCGCTCAGCGGGCTGAACCGTGCCCTGGTGACGCAGGGCCTAAAGGTGATGGGGCGACGCGGCCGGATCGGCATCAACGCCCTGCTCGACGTCGCGGTGGCGCGCGGCGCGCCGGACGCGCTGACCTGCGGATTCGCGCTCGGGCCGCGTATCAACGCCGGCGGCCGCATCAGCGAGGCCGACCTGGGGCTGCGGCTGCTGCTGTGCCGCGACGCCGACGAGGCGAGGCTGCTGGCCGAGCGGCTGGACGGCGTGAACCGCCAGCGCCGGGGCGTCGAGGGCGGCATCCTGGAGCAGGCGATGGCGATGGCGGCGTCGCAGATCGAGGCCGGCCACGCGGTGCCGGTGCTGCACGCTGGCGGATGGCATCCCGGCGTGGTCGGCATCGTCGCCGGTCGCGTCAAGGAGCGCTTTAACCGGCCGAGCCTGGTCGGCGGCGGCCAGGAGGACGGCACGATCAAGGGTTCCGGCCGCTCGGTGCCGGGCCTCGATCTCGGTGCCGCGGTGATCGCGGCGCGTCAGGCCGGGCTGCTGCTGA
>CAXTOE010000179.1:1777-5954 GCA_964245685.1 uncultured Acetobacteraceae bacterium
GCCCTCGCGGCGCGGCTGGCGCCGGCGCGGCAGCGCCCGTCCGCACCCGCCCGCGCCGGCGACGGGGTGCTGCGCGTGGCCGGCGCCAATGCCGAGCTCGCCGCCCATGTCGGCCGGCTGGCGCCGTTCGGGGCCGGCAACGAGGAACCGGTGTTCGTGCTGCCGCACGTGGGCGTGTCGCGCGCCGACCGGCTCGGCCGCGAGGGCAACACGCTTCGCGCGATCGTCGAGGGGGAGGGCGGCGGCCGCATCAAGGCGCTGCTGTTCCGGGCCGGCGACGGCGCGATCGCGCGCGCGCAGGAGGCGCGCGACGGGGCCAGGCTGCATCTCGCCGGCCAGCTGCGTGCGGAGACCTGGAACGGCCAGACCAGTGCGGGCTTCTTCATCGCCGACGCGGCCGCGGCTTGACCGTCTCCTGGTGCTCCGCTACCCAGCCTCGGCCGCAGTCCCGTTCGTCTAGTGGCCTAGGACACCGCCCTTTCACGGCGGTAACACGGGTTCGAACCCCGTACGGGACGCCACCCGGCGTCCCGCGACGCCGTGACGTTCGGCCTCCGGAACCTCCCTTTGCGCGTCGTGTTGAAGACCGCATTGGCTACGCGGGACTTCGACGAGTGCGACATCGGGCCCTTCCATGCCGACCCGCGCTGATGACCTGGACCCGGCGACATCGGGTCGCACCCACGCTGCACCGGGTCTCGCATTGAGCGACGCCTCGCTGATGGTCGTGGGGATCGGCGCCTCCGCCGGCGGCCTGGATGCGTTCCACAGCTTCTTCGACGCCATGCCGGCGGACTCCGGTGTCGCCTTCGTGGTGGTGCTGCACCTGCCGGCCAGCCGCAAGAGCATGCTGCCCGACATCCTGGCACGCTGGACCTCGATGCCGGTGCTCGAGGTGAGCGACGGCATCGCGATAGAGGCCAACCGGGTCTACGTGCCGCCGCCGCATGCGATCACCACGATCCGGGACGGCCGGCTGCATGTCCAGCTGCCGGCGCCGGAAGCCAAGCGCGACAGCCGGCCGATCGACGGCTTCTTCGACTCCCTAGCCTCCAGCCTGAAGGAGAACGCGGTCGGCATCGTGCTGTCCGGCACCGGGTCCGACGGGGCGCTCGGCCTCAAGGCGATCAAGGAATGCGGCGGCCTGACCCTGGCACAGGGCACCGACGGCAGCAGCCCGCAGTTCGACGGCATGCCGCTGGGCGCGATCGCCACCGGTGCCGTCGACCTGGTGGTGCCGGTCGCGGCGATGGCGGAGTACATCGTCCGGCTGCGTCGCGCCCGGCAGGACACGGCGGCGCCGATCGCGGCGTCGGCCGAACAGATGGAGGTGTGGCGGCTCGCGATCTGCGCGATCCTGCTCGGGCAGCTCGGCCACGATTTCAGCGGCTACAAGGACAAGACCTTCCTGCGCCGGACCCAGCGTCGGATGCAGGTGCTGGGCATCGACACCCTGACGGACTATGCGGCCCGGCTCGAGCAGGACCATGACGAGGTGATCCTGCTGTTCCGCGACCTGCTGATCCGGGTCACCAGCTTCTTCCGCGACGCGGAGACCTTCGACGTGCTGGCCCGCGACGTGATCCCCCGGCTGTTCCAGGGCCAGAAGGCGGACGGTACGGTGCGGGTCTGGGTGCCGGCCTGCTCCACCGGCGAGGAGGCCTACTCGCTGGCCATCCTGCTGCGCGAGTACATGGACGGGCTGCGCGTCTCGCCGAAGGTGCAGGTGTTCGCGACCGACATCGACGAGCCCGCGATCGGCACCGCGCGGAGCGGACGCTATCCCACGACCCTGCTGCGCGGCATGTCGCAGCAGCGGCTGGACCGCTTCTTCACCGTCGCCGATCAGTGCTACGTGGTTGCCAAGGAGATACGCGACCTCTGCACCTTCTCCGCCCACAGCCTGGTGCGCGATCCGCCGTTCTCGCGGATGAGCATGATCTCGTGCCGCAACGTGCTGATCTACCTCGACACGGACGTGCAGGGCGCGATCATCCCGGCCTTCCACTACTCGCTGGTGCCGGGCGGGATCCTGCTGCTCGGCCGCTCGGAGACCACCGCCCGGCACGAGGAGCTGTTCTCCCCGCTGGACAAGAGCAGGCGGATCTTCGAGCGGCGCGACGTCCGCGGCCCGCCGCTGCACCTGAGCCGGAACAAGCAGCCGGTGCAGATCGGCGCGAGGCTCGGCGCCGCCGCCGGCGGTGCCGACCCGCAGGCATCGAGCGATCTCCGTCCGGCGCCGCCGGCACGCCGCGGCCGCGACCAGGCGCCGCTGCCGCTGGGCTCGCCGGTGCACAAGCTGGCACGGCGCGCCAATGAGGGGCTGGAACGCGGGCTGCGCACGGCGCTGCGGCGGATCTCGTCGAGCACCGAGCTCGATCGCATGCGCGAGACGCTGATCGAGACCCAGGAGCAGCTGCGATCGATCACCGAGGAGCACGCCACTGCCCTCGAGGAGCTGCGCAGCACCAACGAGGAGCTGCATTCGGTCAACGAGGAGCTGCAATCCACCAACGAGGAGCTGGAGACCTCCAAGGAGGAGATACAGTCGGTCAACGAGGAGCTGCACACCGTCAACGCGCAGCTCTCGGAGAAGCTCGACGAGCTGGACCGCAGCGCCAGCGACCTGAAGAACCTGTTCGACAGCACGGACGTCGCCACCGTGTTCCTCGACCGTCACCTGATCATACGCGGCTTCACGCCTGCGGTGGGCACCATCTACAACCTGATCCCGAGCGATCACGGGCGCCCACTGAGCGACATCGTCAGCCAGCTGAACTACCCGGGGCTGCGCGACGACGTCCGTGTCGTGCTCGACACGCTCGAACCGCTGGAACGTCGCGTCACCCGGCACGACGGCAGCAAGCACTACATCATGCGTGTCCTGCCCTACCGGGCGCAGGACAGCGCGGTGGACGGCACCCTGGTGACGTTCGTCGACGTGACCAGCATCGTGCAGGCCGAGCAGCATCAGCGCCTGCTGGTCGACGAGCTCAACCACCGGGTCAAGAACATGCTCACGGTGGTGATCTCGCTGGCCTCGCAGACCCTGCGGCGGGCGCAGACGATGGAGCAGTTCTCCGAGGCCTTCATGGGCCGCGTCAAGGCGCTGACGGCGTCCTACTCGCTGCTCAGCCAGGCCAACTGGACCGACATCTCGCTGCTCGAGGTGCTGGTGGAGGAGACCCGGCCGTTCCTGTCGCGCGACCGCAACAACATCGTCTTCCAGGGCCCGAAGGTCTGGCTGTCGCCGCAGGGCGCGCTGGCGCTCGGCATGGCGATCCACGAGCTGGTCACCAACGCGGTCAAGTACGGCGCGCTGTCGGTGCCGCAGGGAAAGGTGACGGTCAACTGGCAGATCGACCGCGAGGCCCAGGACACCGAATTCCTGCTGCAGTGGATCGAATCCGGCGGGCCGCCGGTGTCGCCGCCGACGGTGCGCGGCTTCGGCACCAGCCTGATCGAGCGCGGCTTCGCCCACGAGCTGTCGGGTTCGGCGACCATACGCTTCGAGCCTGCCGGGATCCGCGCCAGCCTGCGCGCCCCGCTGGGGGCTGCGGTCAATCCGGCACCGCCCAAGTCGGCACCGCCCAGGTCGGCGACGCACCCATGACGCGTTCTGCGCTGTCCGGCCTGCGGCTGCTGCTGGTCGAGGACGAGTTCATGATCGCGATGCTGATCGAGGACATCCTGCTGGAGCTCGGCTGCGTCGTCATCGGGCCGTTCGCCAGCCTGCCGGAGGCGCTGCACGCGGCGCAGCACGCGGTGCTCGACGGCGCCGTGCTGGACGTCAACCTGCGCGGCGAGAAGGTGTACCCGGTCGCCCAGGTGCTGGATGGCCGGGGCATCCCATTCCTGCTGCTGTCCGGCTACGGCAGCGACGCGATCCCGCCCGATCGCCCCGACTGGCGCGCCTGCAGCAAGCCGTTCAACCCCGCCGAGCTGATCGAGATGCTGACGGAACGGATCACCCGACGGGTCTAGCGCCTGGCACGTGACCGAGCCGTCGGGACGAAGATCTTGCTCCAGGCGACCGTAAGATGGAGATGATGATGTCATACGCAGTCAGGATCGCCGCGTTCGCCGGCTTGCTCGTGACCCTGGCGCTCCCCGCCTCGGCGCAGTCCTACGGATACGGCGCGCCGCCGCCTCCCGCCGCTCCCGGCTACGCGCAGCC
>CAXTOE010000180.1:0-298 GCA_964245685.1 uncultured Acetobacteraceae bacterium
CAGCTACAGCCTGCGCCCCGTCGGGGAGGTGCTGTGCCGCGCCTGCACGCGCGACGGCCTGGCGCTGCAGCTCGCAGCGGTGTTTGCGACCGGCAATGTCGCGGTGGTCGAGCAGGCGTCGCGGTTCGCGACGTTGCTCGCCGCGCTGCCGGCGGCACTTCGCCCGCACTGGCGTGACCTCGACGCCGTGGGCGAGGGAGCGGTCGCGCTGGCCCTGTTCGAAGGCGAGGGCGAGGCGCTCCGCGACTTCTCCGTCCGCATGTCGCGACGCGAGGGTGCGATCGTCACGGTGTTCGCG
>CAXTOE010000180.1:308-5940 GCA_964245685.1 uncultured Acetobacteraceae bacterium
CGGCAGCTCGAGGACGGCGAGGAGTATCCGCTGGAGTTCCTGCTGCGCGAGCGCAGCCTCAGCGTCAACACGGCCGCCGCCGGCGGCAATGCCAGCCTGATGTCGATCGCACCGGAGAGCGTCTGAGGCGACGGACCGCGAGGGCGAGATCCTCGCGCGTATCGAAAACAAGATCTGGTCCATAAAATAATATTGCCCTGCGAGAAGACGCAGCGCCGCCTGCGTCCTGCGCTGCGTCGCGGCGCGCACCATCATCGAGTTCCTCAGCGCCGGTCTTAGAAGTCCAAAGATCGGTTCGTTCGCGACCGGCAGCACCGCACGAGGCGCGCGTTGATCAGGCGCGCGGTCATGACGCACCGCCGCAAACGATCCGCACCGGTTTCGTGATCGCGAGATCTGTTGCTCGCAGCGCCGCACTCATGCTACGGATTTGTCCAACAAATAAGAAGAAGGCGGGGATATGTCGATCAGGGCGCGACCTTGCTTGATCTCCGGTGCTCCCGGCGTGCGCCATTCCTTCCCGTGCAGATCGAGGATTGGCAGAGGCGCGGCGCCCGTCGCAGGTGTCGGTCGCGATCCTCCTGCGTCCTGCTGACAGGATTCGATCCGGCATCTCGGCGAATATCCTCAGCGGAACCGTCTGCCACGACGCGACCGAGCCGATGCCTGCCGGCGCCTCAACATCGACATCGAAGGGCTTCAGGCATCCATCGCTGATGCAGCCCGGCGAGATGTGCGCTGCATGTCCCACATCGTTCGGAGACAAGCCATGAGAAAGCAATCTGGCGCCCGTATCTTCTCCCTACCGGGCGCTGTTCTTCTCTCGCTCACCGCTCTCGCGGTTCCCGGTTCCGCGCCGACCGCCCAGGCGCAGAGCTTCACGCCGATCAAGCCGCCGGCGGTGCCGCTGATCACGCGCGAGCCCTACATGAACACCTGGTTACGGGCGAGCAACGGCGTCGCGCCCGGCGTGTGGCCGGAGTATTGGAACGGCACCGTGAAGGCGATCACCGGCATCGCCTATATCGACGACCAGCCCTACCTGTTCTTCGGCGCGCCGGCGGTGCCGAACATCGCCAACCGGATGACGCAGACGGCCCTCCAGACCACGCCCACGCAGTCGATCTTCACGTTCAGCGGCGGCGGCGTGAACCTGACGGTCGACTTCCTCTCGCCTGTCGAGGCCAGGGACCTGCAGCGGCTCAGCATGCCGCTTTCGGACATCATCACCACCGCGCAGAGCAGAGACGGGATGCATCACGCGGTCACGGTGTATTTCGACATCAGCGGCGAGTGGGCGCACGGCGACAGCAACCAGCTCATCAAGTGGGCGCCGGAGACGATCAACCGCAACCTCGACGGCAGCAGCAAGAAGGGCACACTCTCTGCCTGGACCGTGACCCCGAACGCGCCCACCGTGTTCAACCAGGTGAACGACTACCCCTCCTGGGGCACCGTGCTGTTCGCCACCGAGACGTCGGGCAGCCTCACCACCCAGTCGGGTGCGGACAGCGCGGTACGCAGCCAGTTCGTGGGCTTCGGCCAGCTCGCCAACAGCAACGACACCAATCAGCCGCGGGCAATCAACAACGACTATCCGGTGTTCGCCTTCAGCAACGCCTTCGGCAGCGTCGGCACGACCGCGACCAAGCCGTTCACGCTGCTGCTCGGCCACGTCCGCGATCCCGCGATCAATTTCCTCGGCAACAGCGTCTCCTCGCTGTGGCGGCAGTACTGGCCGGCCTACGAGAACATGCTCGCCTACGCCTACAACGATGCCACGGCGGCGGTGTCGCGGGCCAATACTACGGACGCCAACATCACGGCCGCGGCAACGTCGGTCGGCGGCGCGCACTATGCCGGGCTCGCGGCGGCGACCCTGCGCCAGGCCTTCGCCGGAACCGAGCTGACCGGGACCATCAGCAACCCGTACCTGTTCCTCGAGGAGATCAGCAGCGACGACAACGTGTCCACCGTGGACGTGCTGTACCCGTCGATGCCGGCCTTCCTCTATACCAATCCCGAACTGGTCCGCTACCTGCTGGCGCCGGTGATCGCCTACTCGGAGTCCGGCCAGTGGCCGGAGCTGTACGCGCCGCACGATCTCGGCTCCACCTACCCCAACGCGACTGCCCACAACGACGGCGGCGGCGAGAACATGCCGGTCGAGGAGTCTGCCAACATGCTGATCATGGCCGACGCCTACATGCAGCACACGACCAAGGCCGAGGCCGCCGTCTACGCAAACGCGCACTACGCGATCTTCCGCCAGTGGGCGACCTACCTGCTGACCATACCGGCCGGCGTGCCGTATCCCAACGCGCTGGACCCGCAGTACCAGAACCAGACCGACGACTTCACCGGCCGGATCGCGCACAGCGTCAACCTCGTACTCAAGGGGATCATCGCGGTGGGCGCGATGGGGCAGATCGCGACCTATGACGGCAACACCAAGGACGCGAAGTATTTCCGCCAGCAGGCGCAGCAGCTGATCAGCAGCTGGGTGCAGTTCTCGCAGAACAGCGATGCCAGTCACCTGCTGCTGCAGTATCGCGAAGCGGCCAACCCGTACAGCGCCGACACCACCAGCGAGCCCGACAGCTACTGGAGCCTCAAGTACAACGCCTATCCCGACAAGCTTCTCGGCTTGAACCTGATCCCGCAGGGCGTGCTGACCGAGGAGGCGAACTTCTACAAGACACAGGAGCATCCGACCGGCATCCAGCTCGATCCGCGCACCATCAACAACCCGCCGGTCACCTTCACCAAGGCGGATTGGGAACTCTGGACCGCGGCGAGCAGCAACGATCCGACGCTCACCCAGAACATCATCGACGAGGTCTACGACTACGCGAACACCACGCTCTCGGGCGTGCCGTTCCCCGACCTGTACGACCCGAACAGCTCGTTCAACGCGTTCGCCGCGCGGCCGGTGATGGGCGGCGCGTTCGCCCCCCTGACGCTGACCCTCGCGCCGGGCAAGTAGGCGCCGGGCGCCGGGGCGTGATCGACGGATCATGCCCCGGCGCGGATTAAGCTGGCGCGTGCCGATGGCGGGTCTCATTATAGAGACGGTCGTCGCAAGGTCACCCATGATCTCCCTCACCGTCGTCATCATCACGGCCGCCATCGCCGCGCCTCCGGCGATACAGCGGGTCGATGAGCCCCCGGCGAAGGCCTGTAATTACAGGATCTACTATCTGCCGTTTCCGCCTGCGGAAAACGGCGTCGCGCCCACGGCGCCGATCATCGGCGGCGAGCGCGAGAAGGACGACAGCTTCGTCGTCACCGTCAGGCGGAAGCTGTGCCGTGGCAGGCTGATGCCAGGTCCCGGAGCGTCCACGCGGTGGATCGACGATCCGAGCCAGCACGTCGTGACCTGGAGTGCCACGGTCGCGCCGACGGTGAGCGACCAGGCGAAGCCGCCGAGCAGCTTCCTGAAGGGTCCGACCATCAAGATGGGTCCGGACGGCGAGACGCTTCTCGCACAACCGAAGT
Source organism: uncultured Acetobacteraceae bacterium (assembly GCA_964245685.1). GTDB lineage: Bacteria > Pseudomonadota > Alphaproteobacteria > Acetobacterales > Acetobacteraceae > Lichenicoccus. The sequence goes on from CAXTOE010000180.1 coordinate 3,807, forward strand.
AGCGTCCGTCGGCGCGATCGCTCGTCAGCCTCGGGCGCGTTTACGGAACGTCGATCACCAAGGCACCTGCTCCCGCTCGAAGTAGAAGCCGCCGGTCGGTCCGGCCGCATCCAGGCTGGCCAGCCAGACGATCCCGGCCGCGGCCTGCTCCACCGTCCGGTAGCCGGAATGCCGGTTGAAGTCGGTCGCGGTATATCCCGGATCGGCCGCGTTCACCTTGATGCCGACCGGCGCCAGCTCCTTGGCGAAGCACAGTGTCACGGCGTTGAGTGCCGACTTCGAGCTGTTGTAGCCGAGGATGTTGACGCCGTAGAAGCGGTTGTCCGGATCGGAGAGCCAGCCGAGCGAGCCCAGTCCGCTGCTGACCATGACGACGTTGGCGCGCCCTGCGGAGACGAGCAGCGGCAGGAACGCCTGTGTCACCCGGATCGCGCCGAACACGTTGGTCTCGTAGACGTCCCGGATCTCTCCGATCGCCTGCTGACTGGGCGCCACCGGCGGTCCGCCGAGGATGCCGGCATTGTTGACCAGCACGTCGAGCCTCCCGTCCTCCTCCTGAACCCGGGCAGCGGCGGCCCTGACGCTGTCGTCGCTGGTGACGTCGAAGGACAGGCACCGGACATCGTGGCCCTCCGCGGCCAGCTGCGCCGCCGCCGCACTGCCGCGCGCGGTGTCGCGGCTTCCGAGCCAGATCCGGTAGCCCAGGGCGCCGAGCTGGCGGGCCGTCTCGTAGCCGATGCTCCTGTTGGCGCCGGTGATGAGCGCTGTCTTGCTGTCCATCTGGAGCTCCCGTGAGGTGTCGAGGCCGGGACGGGCGACACAGATTCCCGGCCGTCGCGTCCCATGCCTCTGCGTAGCGCCGACCAAGTCGCTCTGATAATCCAGCCGAACCCTGATGGACTGATTGCAGTGGCGAACAATGACGACGGGCTTCGCCTGGATGACCTGTCGGTCTTCCTGACGGTCTGCGAGACGCGCGGCTTTCGCGCCACCGCGAAGCGGCTGGGCCTCTCGCCTTCGACCGTGAGCGACAAGATCGTGCAGCTGGAGACCCAGCTCGGCGTGCCGCTGCTGATCCGCACCACGCGCAGCGTCGTGCCGACGGAGGCCGGCCGCAAGCTCGCGGACCGCATCTCGCCGGTCCTGGTCGAGACGCGCGCGGCGCTGCACGACGCCGCGAGCTCGCAGCGGGAGGTCCGGGGGCTTCTGAAGCTGAACGTGACCGGTGCGGTGATGGTCGACATCCTGCCGCCCCTGATCGATCGGTTCCTCGTGACCCATCCCGAGGTGCGGGTCGAGATCATGGTGGAGGACCGGCTCGTCGACGTCACCGCGGCGGGATGCGACGCCGGGATACGCTACGGCGAGCACCTGGCACAGGACATGATCGCGGTGCCGATCGGGCCGCGATACCAGCGTGCGGCGCTGGTCGCGGCACCGTCCTACCTGAGCGAACGCGGGACGCCGCTGCAGCCGCGCGACCTGCTCGACCACCACTGCGTCCGGCTCCGGTTCTCCAGCGGGGCGCTGGTCGACTGGAGCTTCGAGCGCGGCGACGAGACGGTGACCATCAACCCAGCGGGCCGCCTGATCATCGGCGTCGATGCCGCCTCGGCCGCGATCGAGCTGACCCGGGCCGGACGCGGCATCATCTACACCTTCGAGAACTGGCTCGACCCGTACCTGCGGACCGGCGAACTTCTAGCGGTGCTGCCCGAGTGGTGGGCCCGCTTCGAGGGGCCTCAGCTCTACTTCTCCAACAGGTTCATGCCCGCGCCGCTGCGCGCCTTCATCGACCTGATCACGCGAGACAGGGCGATGCCGGCCGCTCCGGAGCGGCCGGAAACGACCAGGGGCTAGACCGGCGCCAGGGACACCAGGCGGCGGCGCAGCGCGATGATCCCGAGGCCCAGCGCCAGCCAGCCGAGCCAGAGCAGGGTCAGCCGGAGCGGCAGGTCGCCGAGCAGCACCGCGATGCTCGCGAGCTGCGAGGCGACCGCCGCCAGCGTGAGGCGGGAGGTGGGCGCAATCTGCGGGCGCAGGGGCCTGGCCTGCTCGATCGAAACGCGGCACGAGGCGCCCGCGGCCGCCGCGCCCCCGGGGCCTGCCGCCGGATTTCTTCATCGCCGCCGCC
>CAXTOE010000181.1:0-5930 GCA_964245685.1 uncultured Acetobacteraceae bacterium
GTCGAGCACCGCGCTGGCGGCTATGTCGGGACGGAACGAGGGGACGTCGAACGTCGCCGCGTCGTCGCTGCGGACACGCACGGTGAAGCCCAGCGCCTCGAGCGACGCCACCGCCTCCTCGGCCGGCACCTGCAGGCCGCCGAGGGCCGCGACCTGGGCGAAGCGCAGCCGCGCCTCGCGCTGCCAGGCAGGCGTCTCGCCGGCCGAGACGACGTCGCTCGCCTCGCCGCCGCACAGCTCCAGCATCATGCGCGTCGCCGCCTCCAGCGCGGCGGCCGGCAGCGCCGGATCCACCCCGCGCTCGAAGCGCTGGCGCGCGTCGGAGGTGATGCCGTGACGGCGCCCGGAGAGCGCCACCCGTATCGGATCGAACAGCGCGCACTCGATGAAGACGCTGCTGGTCGCGTCCGAGACGCCGGTCGCCTCGCCGCCCATCAGGCCGGCGAAGGACTGCACGCCGGCGCGGTCGGCGATCACGCAGTCCTCATGATGGGCGATGTAGTCGCGGCCGTCGAGGCCACGGAAGCCCTCGCCGGCGCCGCGGCACAGCACCAGCGCGTCGCCAGCCACCTTGTCGGCGTCGAAGACGTGCAGGGGGCGGCCGAGGTCGTGGGTGAAGAAGTTGGTGACGTCCACGAGGGCGCTGATGGGGCGCAGGCCGATGGACAGCAGGCGGCGTTGCAGCCAGTCGGGGCTGGGGCCGTTGCGGACGCCGCGCAGCGTGCGGCCGAGCACGTAGGGACAGGCCTCGGTGAACTCGTCGCGCCAGGCGAGGAGCGAGGCGAACGCGCCCTCCACCGTCTCGGCGAGCCAGGGCTTCAGCCGGCCGCAGCCGGCGGCGGCGAGGTCTCGGGCGATGCCGCGCACCGCCAGCGCGTCGCCGCGGTTGGGGGTGATGGCGATCTCGATCACCGGATCGTCGAGACCGGCGAAGCGGGCATAGGGCTGGCCCGGTGCGGTGCCGTCCGGCAGCTCGGCGATGCCGTCATGCTCCTCGCCGAGGCCGAGTTCGCGCAGCGAGCAGAGCATGCCGCGGCTGGCGACGCCGCGGATCTCGCCGACCTTGAGCACGGCACCGGTCGAGGGAATCACGGCCCCCGGCGGGGCGAAGATCGCCGATAGTCCGGCGCGCGCGTTCGGCGCACCGCAGACCACCTGCACCGGCTCGGCACCCGCCTCGCCGACATCGACCCGGCAGACACGCAACCGGTCGGCGTTGGGGTGCGGCTCGGCGGCGAGGATGCGCGCGGTGCGGAACGGCGCCAGCGCCGCCCCACGGTCGGTGACGGCCTCCACCTCCAGGCCAATGCGGTTCAGGGCGGTGAGCAGCTCGTCCAGGCTGGCCATACTGTCGAGATGGTCGCCCAGCCAGGAGCGGGTGAACTTCATCGCTCAGAGGCCCTCATGCAGCAGCGCCGGCAGCAGCGGCGACGCGCCGTAGTGCCGCAGCCATCGCAGGTCGCTCTCGTAGAAGGAGCGCAGGTCCGGGATGCCGTGCCGGAGCATGGTCAGGCGCTCGATGCCCATGCCGAAGGCGAAGCCGGTGTAGCCGCGTGGGTCGACGCCGCAATTGGCCAGCACGCGCGGATGCACCATGCCGCTGCCCAGCACTTCGAGCCAGTCGGACCCGGCGCCGATCTCGCCGGTATGCCGGCTCCAGGCGATGTCGACCTCCATCGAGGGTTCGGTGAAGGGGAAGTAGGAGGCGCGGAAGCGCACCGGCAGCGAGGGCTGGTCGAAATACGCGCGCAGGAACTCGATCAGGCAGCCCTTGAGGTGGCCGAGCGTGATGCCGCGATCCACCACCAGCCCCTCGCACTGGTGGAACATCGGCGAGTGGGTGGCGTCGTGGTCGGCGCGGTAGGTGCGGCCGGGCACGATCACCCGGATCGGCGGCGCCTGCTCCAGCATGGTGCGGATCTGCACCGGCGAGGTCTGGGTGCGCAGCAGCCGCGTCGGCTCGCCGTCCGCGGTGGGCAGGTAGAAGGTGTCGTGGTCGGTGCGCGCCGGATGGTGCGCCGGCGTGTTCAGGGCCGAGAAGTTGTGCCAGTCGGTCTCGATGTCCGGCCCCTCCGCGAGCCGGAAGCCCATGACGCCGAAGATTGCCACGATCTCCTCGATGGTGCGGCTGATCGGATGGATCGAGCCACGGGGCTCGCGGCGCACCGGCAGGGTGACGTCGACCCGCTCCGCGGCGAGGCGCGCATCCAGTGCGGCCGCCTCCAGCGCCTTGCCGCGCGCCTCGATCGCGGCGGCGAGCTCGTCGCGCAGGCGGTTCAGGCTGGCACCCCGGACGCGTCGCAGGTCGGGTGCGGCGCGCCCCAGCTCCTTGAGCAGCAGGGTGAGGCGGCCGGACTTGCCGAGCGTGCCGACGCGGACCCCGTCCCAGGCCCGCAGGTCGGGTGCGGCCGCCAGGGCGGCGAGCGTATCCTGCCTCAGGCTCTCGAGGTCGTCCGACATCGCGTCACTCCGGGACGGCAGGGGCGGCGCCGATGCCGGGGCCGAACCCCGGTCGGTGCCTCAGGCGAGTGCTGCCTGCACCTTTCCGACGATCTCGGCGAAGCTCGCCGCATCGTCGTAGGCGATGGCCGCGAGGACCTTGCGGTCGATCTCGATCCCGGCCTTGTCCAGCCCGTGGATGAACACGCTGTAGGTCAGGCCGTGCTCGCGCACCGCGGCGTTGATGCGCTGGATCCACAGCCCGCGGAAGTCGCGCTTCTTGTTGCGTCGGTCGCGATAGGCGTACTGCAGCGACTTCTCGAGACGCTCGAGCGCGATGCGGTAGTTGGTCGAGGAGCGGCCGACGAAGCCCTTCGAGGCGGCGAGGACCTTCTTGTGACGGGCGTGGGTGGTGACGCCCCGCTTGACACGTGCCATGGCTCAGATGCTCCTCATGCTAGCCCGTAGGGGGCCCACTGCTTCACCGTCTTGCCGTCCATCTCGGTCAGCGTCTGGGAGCCGCGGTTGGTCCGCTTCATCTTCTGCGGGCGGTTGATCAGGCCGTGGCGCTTGTTGCCGGGACCCGCGAGCACCTTGCCGGTCGCGGTGATCTTGAACCGCTTCTTGACCGACGACTTGGTCTTCATCTTGGGCATTTCGCTCTCCTTCTGGATCGCTGCCCAGACCCGGGACCGGGCCGCACGGCAGCCGTCGCGGCCGGGCATGCCCACCAGGCCCGGACGCGCGAACAGGGGCGGGTGTATAAAGGGCCGGGCGCGGCGGTTCAAGTGCCGGCGGACCGACGGCAGGGGCGACCGTCTCGCGCGTCCCGTGCGCCCGATACAATCCGCAACCTGCTGATCGTGATGCCCTAGGGTGCGATGGTGCTATAGGGGCGCCAGCTCAGCAAGGCGGCGGTCAGGCGGTTGATGGACGATCTGGTAGGACGCATCGAGGTCAAGCCCGGCACCACGTCGCACGCCGTCAGGCGTCGTCGAGGGTGGCTGCTCGTGCTGATCGTGCTGCTCCTGCTGCTGGCGGGGCTGGTCGCCTGGTGGCTGCTGGCGGGATCCACGGCCAAGCAGGCCAAGCCGGCGGTGCCGCCGCAACCGGTCGGCGCGGCCAGGATCGGCACCGGCGACCTGCACGTCGTGCTGTCGGGCCTGGGCACGGTGACGCCGCTCGCGACCATCACCGTGCAGACGCAGATCAACGGCCAGCTGCTCTCCATCGGCTACCGGGAGGGCCAGATCGTGCACAAGGGCGACTTCCTCGCCCAGATCGATCCGCGTCCCTATCAGGCAGCACTCGAACAGGCGCAGGGTACGCTCGCCCGCGACACCGGTCTGCTGCGGCAGGCGCGATCCGACCTCGCCCGCTACACGACGCTGATCAGGCAGCGCAGCATCGCCCAGCAGCAGGCGGCGGACCAGCAGTTCCTGGTGGAGCAGGACCAGGGCGCGGTGCTGGCGGACCAGGGCACCGTCGACAACGCGAAGGTCAACCTCGCCTACTGCCACATCACCGCACCGGTGACCGGGCGCGTCGGACTGCGGCTGGTCGATCCCGGCAACTACGTGCAGACCTCGAGCAGCACCGGGCTCGTGGTGCTGACCCAGCTGCAGCCGATCTCGGTGATCTTCGTGCTGCCGGAGGACGACGTGGCCGCGGTGTCGCAGCAGCTGCGCGCCGGCCGGACGCTGCCGGTCGAGGCCTACAACCGCACCGACGCGACGCGGATCGCCACCGGCACGCTGGACAGCGTCGACAACGAGGTGGACACCACCACCGGCACGGTGAAGCTGCGGGCGGTGTTCGCCAACGCCGACGAGGCGCTGATCCCGAACCAGTTCGTCAACGCGCGCCTCCTGGTGCGCACCCTGCCCGACGCGACCGTGGCGCCGGTGGCCGCGGTGCAGCGCGGCGCGCCCGGCGCGTTCGTCTACCGCGTCGAGCCGGGCGGCACAGTCGGCATCGCCGTGGTCAAGACCGGCATCACCGACAACGACCAGGTGCAGATCCTGTCCGGCGTGGCTCCCGGCGATACCGTGGTGGTCGATGGCGTGGACCGGCTGCGCGACGGCGCCCACGTGCGGATCACCAACGACGGCGGCGACCCGGCCGCCACCGTCAATGGCGGCCCCGGCGCGCCGCCCGGCCAGCAATCCCCTGCCCAGCCGTCTGATCACGCGGCGGCGTCGGTGGGCGCGCACCCGCATCATCGGCGGCAGGCCGAGCCGGCGCAGCCTTCGCAGGACGGGCACTGAGCCCCGGCCGATGAGTCCCTCGCGCCTGTTCATCCTGCGGCCGGTCGGCACGACGCTGCTGATGCTGGCGATCGTGCTGGTGGGCATCGCCGGCTACCAGTTCCTGCCGATCTCCGCACTGCCGGAGGTGGACTACCCCACCATCCAGGTCTCCACCTTCTATCCCGGCGCCAGCCCCGAGGTGATGACCACCGCGGTGACGGCGCCGCTGGAGCGGCAGTTCGGCGAGATGCCGGGGCTCGGGCAGATGAGCTCGAACAGCTCCGCCGGCGCCTCGGTGATCACGCTGCAGTTCGACCTGTCGCTGTCGCTCGACGTCGCCGAGCAGGAGGTGCAAGCGGCGATCAACGCGTCGACCAGCCTGCTGCCTTCGGACCTGCCGGCGCCGCCGGTGTACGCCAAGGTCAATCCGGCCGACACGCCGGTGATCGCGCTCGCCATCAGCTCGCGGACGCTGTCGCTGACCCAGGTCGAGGACCTGACCGACGTGCGCATCGCGCAGAAGCTGGCGCAGCTGCCGGGCGTGGGCCTGGTCTCAATCGCCGGCGGCCAGCGGCCCTCGGTGCGGATCCAGGTGAACCCCCGCGCGCTCGCCGCCTACGGCATCCCGATCGACGACATACGCACCGACATCGCCAACCAGAACACCGACATCCCGAAGGGCAATTTCGACGGCCCGGCACAGGACAGCACGATCAACAACAACGACCAGCTGCAGAGCTCGGCCGAGTACAAGCGGCTGATCGTCGCCTACAGGAACGGCGGCGCGGTGCGGCTGTCGGACGTCGCCTCGGTGATCGACGGGGCCGAGAACAGCGAGCTGGCGGCGTGGGCGAACCGGACGCCGGCGATCATCGTCAACGTGCAGCGCCAGCCCGGCTCGAACGTGATCGCGGTGGTGCGCTCGGTGCGCGCCCTGCTGCCCAAGCTGCAGCAGTCGCTGCCGCCGGCGGTGGACGTCGCGGTGCTGTCCGACCAGACCACCACGATCCGGGCGTCGGTCGCCGACGTCGAGTTCGAGCTCGGCCTCGCCGTCGTCCTGGTGGTGCTGGTGATCTTCGTCTTCCTGCGCAACCTGCCGGCGACGCTGATCCCCAGCCTGTCGGTGCCGATCTCGCTGGTCGGCACGCTGGCGGGGATGTACCTGTGCGGCTTCTCGCTCGACAACCTGTCGCTGATGTCGCTGACCATCGCCACCGGCTTCGTGGTCGACGACGCCATCGT
>CAXTOE010000182.1:0-5896 GCA_964245685.1 uncultured Acetobacteraceae bacterium
CCCCCCCCCCTTTGACCCCTCGCGGGGGGGCGGGGGCCCCCGCCCCCGGGGGGGGCCTGGGCCGCGCCCTGGCCTCGTCGTCAGTCCTGAACCTCCGGCGCGAACAGCGCCACCAGGTCCGACAAGTGGCCGATTTCGTGCAGCCGCAGGCCCTCGGGGGGCACCAGCTTCTGCGCCCCGCCGCGCGCGAGCCGGCGCGGCAGCACCGCCTGCTCGAAGCCCAGCTTCGCCGCCTCCTTCAGCCGCGCTTCCGACTGCGCCACCTGACGCACCTCGCCGGACAGCCCGACCTCGCCGAAATACACCGAACCGGCGCTGGTCGGCTGGCCGGTCGCGGCGGAGACCAGGGCCGCTGCGACCGCGAGATCCGCCGCCGGCTCAAGCACGCGCAGGCCGCCGGCCACGTTGAGGTAGACGTCGGACGCCGCCAGCTTGAGCCCGCAGCGGGTCTCCAGCACTGCCAGCAGCATCGCCAGCCGCGCACTGTCCCAGCCCACCACAGCGCGACGCGGCGAGGCGCTGCTCGGCGAGAGCAGCGCCTGGATCTCCAGCAGCACCGGCCGCGTGCCCTCGAGTCCCGCGAACACCGCCGAGCCCGCGATGTTGCCGCGCCGCTCCGCCAGGAACAGCGCCGACGGGTTCGGCACCTCGGCGAGGCCGCGATCGGTCATCGCGAACACGCCGATCTCGTCGGTGGCGCCGAAGCGGTTCTTGGCGGCGCGCAGGATGCGGAACTGGTGGCCGCGGTCGCCCTCGAAATACAGCACCGCGTCGACCATGTGCTCGAGCACGCGCGGTCCCGCGAGCGCGCCCTCCTTGGTGACGTGGCCGACCAGCACCAGGCCGAAGCCGCGCGACTTCGCCAGCCGGATCAGCTCGAAGGCGCAGGCGCGCACCTGGCTGACGGTGCCCGGGGCGCTGTCGATGCTGTCGAGCCACATGGTCTGGATCGAATCGATCACCACCAGGGCGGCGTCGCGCTCGGCCTCCAGGCTGGCCGCGATCTCGGTGACGTTGATCGCCGCCGCCAGCTCCAGCCGTGGCGCGTCCAGCCCGAGGCGGCGCGCGCGCAGCCGCAGCTGGTCGACCGCCTCCTCGCCGGAGATGTAGAGCACGCGACGGCCGCCGCCCTGCTTCGTCGCCGTCCCCGTCTGGCTCATCGCCGCCGCGGCCTGCAGCAGCAGCGTGGACTTGCCGATGCCCGGATCGCCGCCGACCAGCACCACCGAGGCGGGCACCAGGCCGCCGCCCAGCACGCGGTCGAGCTCGGCGATGCCGGTGCCGACGCGCGGCGGCGGCTCGGCCTCGCCTTCCAGGCCGACGAAGGCGATCCGACCGGGCCGCACCTTGCCGGCGCGGGTCGCGGTGGCGCGCGGTTCTGCCACCTCCTCGACGATGGTGTTCCACTCGCCGCAGGCGTCGCAGCGGCCGCCCCATTTCGGATAGGCGGCGCCGCAGGACTGGCAGACGAAGTGCGAGGAGCCCGGCCGTTTCATCGCCCGGCTACCGCCGCAGCTCCATGCCGATCGGGCCCTCGAGCCTGCCTTGGGTGAACTGGTCGACCATCGGGTTGCCGCTGTGCAGCAGCGACGCCGCCGGTCCCTGCCAGACCAGCCTGCCGTGATACAGCATCGCCGCCGCGTCGCCGATGCGGGCGGCGGAGGCCATGTCGTGGGTGATGGCGATCGCGGTGCTGCCGAGGCGCTTGACGCAGTCGACGATCAGGCCGTCGATTACCGCCCCCATGATTGGGTCGAGGCCGGTGGTCGGCTCGTCGAAGAACAGGACCTCCGGCCGCGCGGCGATGGCGCGGGCGAGGCCGACGCGCTTCTGCATGCCGCCCGACAGCTCGGCCGGCGACAGCAGGCCGACGCTCGGGTCGAGGCCGACCTGACGGAGCACCTCGGAGGCCTGCTCGCGTGCCGCGCGCCGGTTCATGCCGCGGCGCGCCAGCAGCCCGAAGGCGACGTTCTCCCAGACCGGTAGGCTGTCGAACAGCGCCCCGTTCTGGAACAGCATGCCGATGCGGCGGTTGACGGCCTCGCGCTGGCGCCGGCCGAGCCGCAGCACGTCGACGCCGTCGATCTCGATGCTGCCGGCGTCCGGCTGGATCAGTCCGAGGATGCAGCGCAGCAGCACCGACTTGCCGCTGCCGGAGCCGCCGATCACCACGAAGGAGGTGCCGGTCATCACGTCGAGGTCGATGCCGTCCAGCACCTGCTTGTCGCCGAACGCCTTGGCCAGCCCCCTCACCCGGATCTTCGGCATGCCGCCCGCATTCATCGCGAGAAGAACATCTCGGTGAGCACGTAGTCGAACGCCAGGATCAGGATCGATGCCGCCACCACCGAGGCGGTGGTCGCCGTGCCCACGCCCTCGGCGCCGCCGCGGCTGTGGTAGCCGTTGTAGCAGCCCATCAGCGCGATCAGGAACCCGAACACCGCCGCCTTGACCAGCCCGACATTGACGTCGATCGGCTGCATCACCGCCACCGTGTTGAGGATGTAGTTGGTCGGGCTGAAGCCGAGCTTGGCGGTGGAGACGATGAAGCCGCCCATCACCCCGAGGATGTCGGCCACCACCACCAGCAGCGGCAGCGCCAGCGTCCCGGCCAGCAGCCTGGGCGTCACCAGGTACTTCATCGGGTTGGTCGACAGCGTGCCGAGCGCGTCGATCTGGTCGGTGACGCGCATGGTGCCGATCTCGGCCGCCATCGCCGAGCCCACCCGTCCGGCCACGATCAGCCCGGCCAGCACCGGGCCGAGCTCGCGCACCACCGACAGCACGACGATCCCGGCGATGGCGCTCTGCGCGTTGTAGCGGGCGAAGCCGGTATAGGACTGGAGGGCGATCACCCCGCCCGAGAACAGCGCGGTCAGCGCCACCACCGGCAGCGAGAAGAAGGCGAACTCGACGAACGCCACCACGAAGGCGCGCCAGTAGAAGGGTGGGCGGGCCAGGTGCGAGAGGCCGCTCAGGGCGAACAGCGCCAGGACGCCAGCCGACCGGATCAGGCTCAGGGCGCTGGCGCCCAGGCCTGCGACGGCGGAGAGGATGCTGCTCAAGCGCTCCGGTACCGGTCGCGTGTCGGGTCGGTCGGGCAGGACTGGCGCATGGCCACGGCTATAGCCCCATCCCGCGCCGGCCGGAAGTGCGGGGCCGGCAGGCGCGGATCAGGGTGGCCGTGCTGCGGCTCGGCGCCCGATCGTGCGCGCCGCGGGCGCCGCGGTCAGCGGTTGCCGTAGCCGTGGGTGTGCGCCTGCCGCCAGGCGAGCGCGGTGGCGACGATGTCGTCGAGCTCCGGAAAGCGTGGCGTCCAGCCGGTGTCGCGACGCAGCGCCTCGCTGCTCGCGACCAGTCGCGGCGGATCGCCCGGCCGGCGCCCGGCGATCCGGTACGGCACGGTGCGGCCGCTGACGCGCTCGACGCTGCGTATCACCTCCAGCACCGAGTGGCCGCTGCCGTTGCCGAGGTTGTAGGTGACGCTGCGCTCGTCGAGCTGCTGCAGCGCCAGCAGGTGCGCCGAGGCGAGGTCGGCGACGTGCACGTAGTCGCGGATGCAGGTTCCGTCCGGCGTGTCGTAGTCGTCGCCGTGCACCACGAGCTCCGGCCTGCGGCCGAGCGCGGCGTCGATCACCAGCGGGATCAGGTGGGTCTCCGGCTGGTGGTCCTCGCCGGCGCGACCTTCGGGATCGGCGCCGGCGGCGTTGAAGTAGCGCAGGCAGGCGGAGCGCAGGCCGTGGATGCGGTCGGCCCAGTACAGGGCGCGCTCGAGCATCGCCTTGCTCTCGCCGTAGGGGGAGCCGGGGGCGACCGCGGCCGCCTCGGTGATCGGCGCATCGGCGCCGTCCGCGATGGCCTGACCGAACAGCGCCGCGGTCGAGGACAGCACGAAGCGCGGCACGCCGTGCCGCACGCAGCCGTCGATCAGCCGCATGCCGAGGCCGGCATTCTCGATCAGGTAGTGCAGCGGACGCGCCATGCTCTCGCCGACCAGGGAGAGCGAGGCGAAGTGCAGCACCCCGTCCCAGCGGCGGCCGCCGGGGCGCTCGGCGAGCACGCGTTCGAGCAGCGGCGCGTCGGCCAGGCTGCCCTCGACCAGCCGCACCCCGTCGGGCACCGCGGAGGCGGGCCCGAGCGACAGGTCGTCCAGCACCGTCACCTCGTCGCCGCGGTCGGCGAGCGCCAGCACCGCGTGGCTGCCGACATAGCCCGCACCCCCGGTGACCAGGAAACGTCCCCGCTCCGTCATCGCCCGCATTTCCGCTCACATGCCCGCATGTCCATCCCACCGCGTCCCGCCACGTCGCCGCCTCAGCCTGTGATCGCAGTATCGCATCGCACCCGCGGACCGGATAGCGCGCGGCGGACGGCGGAGCGCGAAAACACTACGGGCTTCCAACGACGTCGACCCTCACGTATGGTCGGCGGCGTGCCGTTCGGATCTTCATCGAGATGACATCGCAGCCGGTCAGGAAGCGTGTGCTGGTCACCGGCGGCGCCGGCTTCCTGGGCTCGCATCTGTGCGACCGCCTCGTCGACCAGGGCCATGACGTGCTGTGCGTCGACAACTACTTCACCGGCCGTCGGGACAACATCGCGCACCTGCTGGGCCTACCGAACTTCGAGGTGATGCGGCACGACATCACCCTGCCGCTGCACGTCGAGGTCGACGAGATCTACAATCTCGCCTGCCCGGCCTCGCCGGTGCACTACCAGTTCGATCCGGTGCAGACCACCAAGACCAGCGTGATGGGCGCGATCAACGTGCTCGGCATCGCCAGGCGAACCGGCGCGCGCGTGTTGCAGGCCTCCACCAGCGAGGTGTACGGCGATCCCACGGTGCATCCGCAGACCGAGGAGTATCGGGGCAACGTCAACCCGCTCGGCCCGCGCGCCTGCTACGACGAGGGCAAGCGCTGCGCCGAGACTCTGTTCTTCGATTACCGCCGCCAGCACAACCTGCGCATCAAGGTGGCGCGCATCTTCAACACCTACGGCCCGCGCATGCATCCCAACGACGGCCGCGTGGTGTCGAACTTCATCACCCAGGCGCTGCGCGGCGAGGACATCACGCTCTACGGCGACGGCGGCCAGACCCGCGCCTTCTGCTACGCCAGCGACCTGATCGAGGGCTTCGTCGGGCTGATGGCCAGCGAGGACGACATCACCGGCCCGATCAACCTGGGCAACCCGCACGAGATCCCGGTGCGTGAGCTGGCCGAGCGTGTGCTCGTCCTCACCGGATCGCAGAGCCGGATCGTCTACCGGCCGCTGCCGCAGGACGACCCGATGCAGCGCTGCCCCGACATCACCCGCGCCCGCGACCTGCTCGGCTGGTCGCCGGTCGTCGGGCTCGAGGACGGGCTGCGCCGCACCATCGCCTATTTCGAGACGCTGCTCGGGACCGGCTCGCAGACCGGCGTCAAGCAACCCGCCTACTGACATCCCCCGGCCGGCCGACGGCGCGCCGGCGGCTCGCCGCAGCGCGCGAGCGGCTTTCGCGGCGGCCCATCGATGGAGTGAACCGTGCGTGTAGCGATGATCGGCGGCGGCTATGTGGGCCTCGTCTCCGGCGCCTGTTTCGCGGAGTTCGGTGTCGAGGTCGCCGTGGTAGAGACCCATCCCGGCCGCCTCGACGCCCTCAGGCAGGGCCGGATCCCGATCTACGAGCCCGGTCTCGACCGGCTGGTGGCCGACAACATCGCGGCCAACCGTCTCTCCTTCGGCGACGACATCAAGGCGGCTGTGCAGGGTGCCGAGTGCATCTTCATCGCCGTCGGCACTCCGCCGCGCAACGGCGACGGCCACGCCGACCTGACCTACGTGTTCGCCGCCGCAGAGCAGGCGGCGCAGGCGATGTCGGACTACGCGGTGATCGTCACCAAGTCGACGG